>CAXTDA010000127.1:4279-9484 GCA_964242935.1 uncultured Burkholderiaceae bacterium
CCTTCAGAGCTTGCGCCCTTTCTGCAGCGACTCGTCGACCTGGCGCTCCTGCTTGCGTTGCCGCGCCTCGGTCATCGCCTCCGAACGGATGCTCAGACGCGTGTCGCAACTTCCCATCCGCTCGAATCCGCAAGTGATCATCGTCACCAGACCGTCCCGCCTCCAGACCTTGCGCGTCGCCGCCCATCGACCGCCCAGGTCGTTGTGCATCGGCACCTCGTCGACCGTCGCGGCGCCGAAGCGTTCGTCGAAGGCCTTCGTCGCCGCCGCGAGGCTGAACGGCTCGAAGCCGAGGCCCATCACGTTGCCGTCGACCAGCTCGACATCCAGCCACCAGTTGCGAATCCAGCCTGGCCGGTCCGCCTTGCTGAAGAAGATGGTCGTGGACTCCTTTCCGAACGGCGAGACGTTGCGGCTCTGGCACGTCGCCGGATAGCGGTCGGACCCACCCGGGCCGCACGCGGGGAGATCGAGCGGCACGCCGAAGGGGATGCCGAAGATCGTCGGCGCGGTCGCGCGGCTCTGCGCGACGCGCGCGGCGTCGGCGGCGTCCGCCTGCCTTTGCGCACGCTGCGGGCCGACCTGCTGCTCCTCGAACTGTCGGTAGGCCGCCTGGAACGCCGGACGATTCTTCGCGAATTCCGCCTTGATGCGCGCCACGTCCGCGTCGCTCACCACCCCGGTGACCGGATTCGCTACGGCCGCCTGGAACTTTTGCAGGATGAACGACCAGTCCGCGCAGCGCTTGCCGGTCGCGAAGTCCGGGTACTGCAGGTGGAGGACCGCCCAATGGATCAGCGTGCCCCACATCGGGCCGAACGCCTGCGCGACCGCCGGCGACTCGGTCTTGTACGCGTTGCTCGACGTGCACGCACGCGGCAACTCGCCGGGCTCGATCCGCGGCGCCGGCAGCGTCCCGGCCGCCATCTGCGACGGGTCGGGCATCTGCCCCTCCGCCCGCACCCCGCCGGCGGCGATCGCCGCGAGCAGCAGGATCCAGCCGTGTTGCCTTTGCAGCCATTCGCTCATCGCAACCTCCCGTTCGACGCCTTCTCAGGGTGGGTCGAGCGCATCGTTCAGGACCTTCGCGAGACGCACGCCGGCCTTTCGCAACTGGCTCGCGGCAATCACCGCGGCGGGACGGTCGTAAGCCTCGCCGAGCGCCACGACCGCGGTGATCGGTCGTTCGCAGACGAACGGGGTCGGCAGCGCCGGATAGAGGAAGTCGCGCGCCAGCACGAAGCTCTCCGCGGCCCACGCGTCGATTCCGCCGACGTCCCAGGCCCTCCGCGTTTCGGTGCTCGGCAGATCGGCGAGGAAGCGTTCGGTGCCGCCGGCGTCGTCGAACATTCGATACGGGATCAGGCGGTCCCATGCGGTATGCAGGTTGTACGGCGACGGCGTGCGGCCGTCGACCGGGTCGTCCGCGCGCTTGCCGAAGAACGTGATCTTCACGTCGTTGCCGCCCTTGTCGTCGTGGTCCGACGCGTGCAGCGGCTGGTGGAGGTCGCCGACCAGATGCGTGATCCACTTCAGCGCCTCGTTCCGCGCGCGCGCCGGCTGCGACCGGTCCTTCAGGATCGCGAGCTGCTTCGCGAACCACACCGTCGCGCACTGGCCGTCGGGGCAATAGACCTTCTTGTCCGGGACGCCGCAGATCGGCACGTCGTCGTAGTGATAGACGCCGGTCGCGCGCTGTTCCGGCGTCGCGCGCAACTCGTCGGGCCAGCTCGCGACCTGACCGAGCGTCGCGCGGCCCGACGGGTTGCCGTCGGCGCCGAGGTCGTCGCGCAGCAGTTCGGCGACCGCGAGCGTCGCGGCCGGCGTCAGGAACTGCGTCGCGATGTCGCCGACCATCGTGTGGCCGCGTGCGCTCCATGCATGCGCGGCGCCCGGCAGCGTCGACGCCATGACGAGCGCCGCGGCAGCGAACGCGCCGGGAATCGAACGGAGGAACTGCGCGGGCATCGTCTGAATCGGCGGGTCGAAGCCCGCATCATAGCGACGCCCCCGCGGCTCGCGGGCGAGCCATCCCTGGACCGCCCGTGCCGGACCTCAGGCCATGGCGTTGCCGACGCCCTCGCGACGTCGCCGCGAAAGGAACGCCACGACCGCGAGGCCGCTCGCGACCAGGGCCGGCGTGGCGGGCTCGGGCACGCTGTTGATGCTGATCTTCAGGAACTCGGTCGGATCCGACCCGGCGTTGCGGCCGCCGGTGCCCGGATAGTTGTTGTCGTTGACGACCAGCAACGTGTTCGCGTCGAGCAGGAGCACGTCCTCGATCGTGACGTACGGGAACGTGAACAGCGTGCTGCCGTCGCCGTTCAGGTCGAAGGGATCCGCGATGTTCATCAGATCCACGACCAGCGTCTTCGCCACGTAGCCGTCCGCATCGACCTGGCCGATGTCGATCCTGTAGATCCGCTTGAACGGCGTGCCGCCCGACGTGGCCGTCGCGCCGTTTCGTTCGATCACCAGGAACTCGTGATCGTTGATCGCGGTCATGTCGCCGATGTTGGTCCCGGCGCTCTCGAGTCGATAGCGCCACATCGCTCCGGTGTAGCTCTCGGTATCGACGTTGAACTCGTTGATCCGCAGCGTCTTCGCCGGGTCGCCGGCGACGCTGCCTTCGAGCAGCGTGTAGAGGCGGTTGCCGGCCGCATTGATCGCCATTCCCTCGAAGCCGTTCGATGCGTTCAGGTTCGGGGTGCCGCTTCCTAAGAAGGGGTTCTGCGGCGCGAACACGCCGGGTAGCGGTACCTCGCTCCGGAGCACGTGGCCCGCGGCATCGGCCTTCACGAGAAAGGGACCGAACTCGTCGCCGAACCAGTAGTTGCCGTTCTTGTCCTTCCGCACCGACTCGATGTCGAAGTCGGCACCGGTCAGCAGGCGTCCTGCGCGGATGGTGGGGTCGACCAGCGGATTCGCCGCGTTGTTGTAATAGTGCGTGTAGTCGGCCTGGATCGTGAAGCCGAGCAGGTGATTCGGATCCGACAGGTTGATGCGGCTCGTGGGACCGAACGACGAAAGCGCGCCGCCGCCGACGAAGTCGACCGGCGCGATGGTCCCGCTGCCGCCGGTCGCGGTCCGGAAATCGGGGCGGAGCGCGTACATGCGCAGCAGCGCGTCGGCCGAGTTGGCCTGTGTGCCGAAGCCGTTGTCGGGCATGAACAGATAGGTGCCCGCCACCGGTCCGTCGAGGACGGCCGAGAAGCCCTGGACCGACTGCTGGTTGAGCAGGGGCAGCGGGTTGCCGCCCGCCCCGGCACCGGCGAACTGGCCGGTCGTTGGCCCGTCGGAAAAGGTGTTGGCCGGCATCACCGCCCAGCCGGACAACGTGGGTGACGCGACCGCGTTGCCGCTCAGCACGAGCGCCGCGGCGATCGTCGACGCGATCGTCGAACTGCGAAGTACCGTTCCTCGACTCATGATGTCCCTGTCGTTGATGATCCTGTCGCACGCGGACGCGTGGCCTGCAGGATGGTCGTCAGCGACGGTGTCGTCGCTGTGACAGAAACTGTCGATCGGCGCGACGCGTGCGGGGGGAGCCGGGGGCTTTCCGACGACACCGGAATATGCCACATCCTCGCATACCCGATATTCGGAACCGGGACAGAAAGGATTGCCATGGCGACCGCCGCCGACCTTGAGCGCTCCGGCGATGTGCTCGACGATTTTCGCGCCGAGGTGCGGGACTGGCTCGCGGCCCATTTTCCCGCTTCGCTGAAGGGCAAGGGCAATGCGCTCGCCAGCGTCGAAGGGCCGACCGCCGAAACGCCCGAGATGACCGCCTGGCGCGAAGCGATGGGCCGCAAGGGCTGGGGCACGCCGACCTGGCCCAGCGAATATGGCGGCGGCGGGCTGGACAAGGCGCAGGCGCGCATCCTGGCCGACGAGATGGCGCGGATCGGCGCGTGGAACCCGATCGGCGGGATGGGCGTGATGATGTTCGGCCCGACATTGCTCGAATACGGCTCCGAGGCGCAGAAGCGCGAGCATATCCCGCCGATCGCGCGCGGCGAGGTGCGCTGGTGCCAGGGCTATTCGGAACCCAATGCCGGGTCCGACCTCGCCAACCTCCAGATGTTCGCCGAAGACCGGGGCGACCATTATGTCGTCAACGGCCAGAAGACCTGGACGTCGGGCGGGCAATGGGCGGACAAATGTTTCTGCCTGGTACGCACCGACAAGTCGGATAAGCACAAGGGCATCAGCTTCCTGCTGATCGACATGACCGCGCCGGGCGTCGAGGTGAAGCCGATCCGGATGATCAGCGGCGCCTCGCCGTTCTGCGAGACGTTCTTCACCGACGTGAAAGTGCCCAAGGAAAACCTGGTCGGCGAGGAGGGGCAGGGCTGGACGATCGGCAAACGCCTGCTCCAGCACGAACGTACCAATCTGTCGGGCGGCGGGGCGCGGCTGCAGATGTCCGGGCCAAGTCTCGCGGATCTCGCGAAGCAGTATGTCGGCACCGACGACACCGGCAAGATCGCCGACCGGGATTTGCGGGCGCGAATCACCGGGTGGGAGATGGACTGGCGCACCTTCCAGCTCACCGCCATGCGGGTCATGGCGGAGTCCCGGGATGCCGGCGGCGTGTCCGAGATATCCTCGATCCTGAAGACGGTCGGCACCAGGCTGGGCCAGGAACGCGCCGAGCTGATCATCGAGATCGAAGGGCTGCAGGGGCTCGGCTGGGAGGGCGAAGGGTTCAGCGCCGCCGAGCTGCACAATGTCCGCGCGTGGCTGTTCGGCAAGGCGACGACGATCTACGGCGGATCGACCGAAGTGCAGAACAACGTGATCGCCAAGCGGATCCTGGGGATGCTGGATCATCAGTAGCAACGGTCGTCACCCGGCCCCGTGCCGGGGCTCACCGTGCCGTGCCGCGGACAAGAGGTTCTACCGTTTCGCGTGCCCGCACGGTGGATGGCGGACCCGGATCAGGTCCGGGGCCGGCATGACGGGTCGGGGGATTTGGAGAGGATAAGATGGCCGTACTCGGCGAAGAACAGACGATGCTGCGCGACATGGCGCGGGAATGGACCAGCAACGAAAGCCCGATCGCTGCATGGCGCAAGGTGCGTGACGCCGACGATGCGGCGGGGTTCGATGCGGCGGTCTATGGCGAGATGGCGCAAATGGGATGGGCGGGGATCGTCATTCCCGAGGCCCATGGCGGCAGTGATTTCGGCTGGCTGAGCC
>CAXTDA010000128.1:0-222 GCA_964242935.1 uncultured Burkholderiaceae bacterium
TCGCTCGCGCGGCCGAGGCCGGCCATGCGCCGGATCATCGGCTCGAACCAGCGCCAATGCGGCCACATGAAGGTCTTGTAGTAGAAGCCGGCGGTCAGATAGCGCCCCGCGAACGCGGTGACGGCGCCCACGTCGAAGCGCACGCCGGGCCACGCGTTGCCGGACTCGGCCACGAGCCCGTCGACCAGCGCGACGTCGGTGATGCGCGCGTCGGCCGTCCGC
>CAXTDA010000128.1:234-9447 GCA_964242935.1 uncultured Burkholderiaceae bacterium
GGCCCCTCGGCCGACGTCGAGCAGCCCGGTCGGCTCCTCGATGCCGCAGCTCGCGATGCCGCGCGGCCGGTGGTACTTGAAGCTGCGCGCCACCAGCCGCACGCCGTTCGCGATCAGGGCCGATGCCAGCGTGTCGCCCGCGAACCCGGTGTACGCGCGGCCGTCGACCGTGAAGCGCAGCGGCCGCGTGCGATCGACGGCGTGGCCCGCGGGCGCGTCGAGCCGGTAGCCGCTCACGGCATGCTCACGAGGCAGACCGTTCCGGTCGCGGGTCGGTGACCGGATAGACCGCCGCGATCTCGTGCGTGACCGTGTCGCGCACGACGTTGAACCAGCGGCCGCAGCCGTCGGTGTGCCGCCAGCGCTCCGCGTTCGCGCCTTTCGGGTTGTCGCGGCCGAACAGATAGGTGCCCCACGCGGCGTCGTCGCAGTCGACCGGCGGCCGCCGGACGTGGCCCTGACCGCCGTAGTGGAACTCGTGCTCCGGCCGGGCGCCGCAGTGCGGACAGTCGATGCGCATCATCGCGATGGCCTCGTCAGTGTGCGATGCCGGCAGCCGCGGCTTCGTCGATCAGTCGCCCGGTCCGGAATCGATCGAGCGCGAACGGCTCCGCGAGCTCGTGCGTCCGGCCGGTGGCGAGCACGTGCGCGAGCGTCCATCCGCCGACGGGAATCGCCTTGAAGCCGCCCGTGCCCCATCCGCAATCGACGAAAAAGCCCGGGACCGGCGTCGCGCCGATGATCGGACTCGAGTCCTGCACGACGTCGACGATGCCGGCCCACTGCCGCAGCATCCGCAGTCGCGAGAAGCTCGGGAACATCTCCACCGTCGCAGCCAGGACCTGCTGCGTCAGCGCGTAGCTTCCGCGCTGGGCATAGGAAGGGAAGAGGTCGAGTGCGCCGCCGATCACCACTTCGCCCTTGTCGCTCTGACTCCAGTACCCGCCGACCGCGCCCGACAGCACCACGGTGTCGAGCAGCGGCTTGACGGGCTCGGACACCATCGCCTGCAACCCGTAGCTGATGATCGGCAGGCGCACGCCGGCGAGATCGGCGAGCACGCTCGAGTGGCCGGCGACCGCCATCGCCACCTTGTCCGCGCGGATCGTGCCGCGGGGCGTCGTCACCCCCACCACCGCATCGCCCGACTTGACGAAGCCGGTGACCGGACAGTTCTGCACGATGTCCACGCCGAGCGCCGACGCGCCGCGCGCGTAGCCCCAGGCCACCGCATCGTGGCGCGCCGGCCCCGCGCGCCGCTGGATGAAGCCGCCGAGGATCGGATAGCGCGCGTCGGACCCGAAGTTCAGGCGCGGCGCCAGCTGCCGCACCTGGTCCCTGTCGAGCAGGTCGGCATCGATCCCGTTGAAGCGCATCGCGTTGATCCATCGCGCGTGGCTGTCGAGGTCGTGGCGCGAATGGGCGAGGCTGACCAGGCCGCGCTGGCTGAACATGATGTTGAAGTTGAGCTCGCCCGCGAGCTGCTCGTATTGCCGCACCGAGAAGTCGTAGAGGCGCGCGCTCTCGGAATAGAGGTAATTGGACCGCACGATGGTCGTGTTGCGGCCGGTGTTGCCGCCGCCGATCCAGCCCGCCTCGAGCACCGCGACATTCGTCACGCCGTGGTTCTTCGCGAGGTAGTACGCGGTGGCCAGTCCGTGCCCGCCGCCGCCGATCACGACGACGTCGTAGCGCGGCTTCGGGTCGGCATCGCGCCATGCGGGCGCCCAGTCGTCGTTGCGGCGAGCCGCGGCGAAGAGGTTCCAGGCCGAATAGCGGTGGCGCAGGCGGTGACGCAAGGCGGACTCGACCCGACGAATCGAAGACGCGCAGGGTAGTTCCAGCCGGACGCGTCGTCTTCGGCGGATGCGCCAGTCATTTAGGCCGTCGCCTCGAAGCGACATGCATCACGAGTCGATTCGCAGGACGTCTCACGTCGCCCGGCAAGCGGGGCTTCGAGCGATGACCGACGCTGCAGAGCTCTGAAGCTGCTGACGGCCGCGCGTCGTGCGCGGACGAGGACGCGTGCTCGGGAACGCCGGGCGAGCGTCAGCAAGCCGCTCGCCGCGGCGTCGTCGATGCGGCCGGCGTCGTTGAACTGCGCGCCGATCGTCGGCTCCCGCAGCGCCACCCTTGCGTCGTTTTCGGGAGCGCTCGCGTCACGTGCGAACGGACGAACCGCGCGGTCGGTTACTCACGTCGCGGTGCGTTCTTGTGCGGACGCGGTCGCCGTGGAACCATCGATCGTGTCCGAGCAGCGATGAACGAACGATGACGAAGACGACGATCACGCACTGCCTCCTCGGCGCGAAGACCGGCCTGCACGTGTCGAGCGTCGCGCTCGGAACCGGCCGCCTCGGCTCGACCCCCGGCGGTCCGCTCGACGAGGCCGCCGCGAAGGCGACGCTCGCGGCCTTCTTCGATGCCGGCGGCAACTTCGTCGACACGTCGAGCGCCTATCAGGGCGGACGCGCCGAAGAGATCGTCGGCTCGATGATCCGCGGGCCACGTCGCGACGAGATCGTCGTCTCGACCAAGTTCGGACGGACGCCGTTCGCCAAGCCGGCTCTCGCAACGGTCGGCAGCCACCGGAAGGCGATGCGGGCGGAGGTCGAGGGTAGCCTGCGCCGGCTCGGCACCGACCGGGTCGATCTGCTGTTCGCCCATTTCGATGACGGGACCACGCCGGTCGAAGAGATGATGCGTGGATTCGACGACCTGGTTCGCGCCGGCAAGGTCCTGTACGTCGGCCTTTCCAACTTTCCCGCGTGGCGGATCGCCTCCGCTGCGACGCTCGCCGAATTGCGCGGCTGGACGCCGCTCGCCGCGCTGCAGCTCCAGTACAACCTTCTCGAGCGCGCCATCGACCGCGAGCACGTCCCGCTCGCGGAGGGGCTCGGCCTCGCCGTCATGGCCTGGTCGCCGCTCGCCGGCGGCCTGTTGAGCGGAACATCGTTCGGCGAGCGTGGCGGCGACACGCTGTCCAGCGAAGGCAGCGTCGTCCGGGACGAACGAGCGCGCGTCATCGTCGATGCGGTCGCGGCCGTGGCGAGCGAAATCGGCATCGAGCCGGCCGGCGTCGCCGTACAGTGGGTCGCCGCGCGCGGTCTGTTTCCCGTGATCGGCCCGCGTCACGCGGACCAGCTCGCGAAGACGCTCCGGATGCTGGACGTCCGACTCGACGAACGTCGGTTGCAGCATCTCGACGCCATCAGCGCGAGGCCTCGAGGCTATCCCTACGATCTGCTCGCGGGACAGCGTACGCGGCTCGGCTTCGATGATCCGACCGCGGGCCGCGTGTGCTAGGGACAGGACATTAGCGATGCGGACCGCGCACGACCACCGCCCGCTCGGACCAGTCCCGTAGCGCCTGCAGCGGCACGCGCAGTCCTTCGCCGGCCGGGGTCAAACGATAGTCGACTCTCGGCGGTACTTCCGCGTGGACCGTACGTTCGACGAGGCCGTCCGCTTCGAGATGGCGTAGCTGTTGTGCGAGAACCTTCTGCGAGATTCCCTCGATTGCCCGCTCGAGTTCGGAGAAGCGGAGGACCGGCGATGCGAACAGGTTGAACACGATGCGCATCTTCCAGCGGCCACGGATCAGCCGCAGCGCGTCGTCGACGCGGACTGCCGCGCCATCGGGTCCGAGACAGTCGGCGGCAAGTTCGTCCTGCGTTGCGTGCATGGTGTCGTCCGTCACGGCGAGGAAGGCAGGGTGATCAGCCGGCGGAGGTCCACCACGCGTCGCCGATCTCGCCCTGCAGCCAGACCACGAATCCCCGCACCTTGGCCGGCACCAGGCGCGGCGACGGGTACACCGCGTGGATCTCCTGCGACGGCAGCGACCAGTCCTCGAGGATCGGGCGCACCGCGCCGGCCTGGACCGACGCATGCGCGACGTACCACGGCAGTGCGGCGATGCCCATGTGGCCGCGCGCCGCGGACAGCAGCGCCGACAGGTTGTTCGACCGCAGCGGACCGCGGACGTCGATCGACTGCGCGCGTCCGTCGGACCCGTCGAAGAGCCAGCGCGCGTCGCCCTGCACCGTGCTGTAGATCAGCGCGTCGTGCCCGGCGAGCGCCGCGGGGTCGACCGGCACCCCGCGCCGCGCCAGGTAGTCGGGCGACGCGACGACGACCCACGGGTTGACGCCGAGGAAGCTCGAGCCGAGCGACGAGTCGGCGAGCCGGCCCATGCGGATCGCGATGTCGATGCCCTGCTCGACCAGGTCGACGTAGCGGTCCTCAAAGTCGAGCTCGATCTGCAGGTTCGGGTTCTGCTGCATGAAGCGGATCACGAGCGGCACCAGCACGCGCCGCCCGAACGCCACCGAGGTGCTGATGCGCATGCCGCCGCGCACCTGCGACTGCAGCAGGGCGGCCACCGACTCGGCCTCGTCGACGTGATGCGCGATCAGCTTGCACTTCTCGTAATAGAGGAGTCCGATCTCGGTCGGCGTGACGCCGCGGGTCGAGCGGTGCAGCAGGCGCGACCCCAGGCGGTTCTCGAGCTGCGCGACGAGCTTGGTCGCCGACGGCTGGCCGATGCCGAGGTCGGCCGCGGCCTTGCTGAACGAGCCGAGGTCGACGACGCGGATGAAGAGACGGACGCCCTGGATGCGGTCCATGATGCGGAGAGAAAGCGAGGAGACGCATCCTATTCCCGATTGGAATAAGCGTCATGCTCGCGGGACGACTTCCGCCCGGCGCCGGCCAAGTCCAACATCCGCCGACGGTTCCAGATCACCGACAGGAGACACGACAATGGCAAAGATGAAGGCCGCGATGGCCGCCGTACTGGTGCTCGAGAAGGAGGGCGTGACGATGGCGTTCGGCGTGCCCGGCGCCGCGATCAACCCGTTCTACGCGGCGCTCCGCGAACGCGAATCGATCGGCCACATCCTCGCGCGGCACGTCGAAGGCGCGTCGCACATGGCCGAGGGCTACACCCGCGCGCAGCCCGGCAACATCGGCGTCTGCATCGGCACCAGCGGCCCGGCCGGCACCGACATGATCACGGGCCTGTACTCGGCGATCGCCGACAGCATCCCGATCCTCTGCATCACCGGCCAGGCGCCGCGTGCGCGGCTCTACAAGGAGGACTTCCAGGCCGTCGACATCGAGACGATCTCGAAGCCGGTCACGAAGTGGAGCGTCACGGTCCGCGAGCCGGCGCTGGTGCCGCGCGCGTTCCAGCAGGCCTTCCACCTGATGCGCTCGGGCCGGCCCGGTCCGGTGCTGATCGACCTGCCGTTCGACGTGCAGATGGCCGAGATCGAGTTCGACATCGAGACCTACGAGCCGCTGCCGGTCTACAAGCCGGCCGCGACGCGGAAGCAGGTCGAGAAGGCGCTCGACATGGTGATGGCCGCGTCGAAGCCGCTGATCGTCGCGGGCGGCGGCATCATCAACGCGAACGCGAGCGAGCTCCTGGTCGAGTTCGCCGAGCTGACCGGCATCCCGGTGATCCCGACGCTGATGGGCTGGGGCACGATCCCCGACGACCACCCGTTGATGGCCGGCATGTGCGGCCTCCAGACCAGCCACCGCTACGGCAACGCGACGATGCTGGCGAGCGACTTCGTGCTCGGCATCGGCAACCGCTGGGCCAACCGCCACACCGGCTCGGTCGAGGTCTATTGCAAGGGACGCACGTTCGTCCACGTCGACATCGAACCGACGCAGATCGGCCGTGTCTTCAACCCCGACCTCGGCATCGTCAGCGACGCGTACGCCGCGCTCGCGCTGTTCGTCGAGGTGGCGCGCGAACGGAAGGCCGCCGGCAAGCTGAAGGACTTCGCCGAATGGGCGGACCGCTGCGCCGAACGGAAGCGGCTGATGCACCGGAAGACCCACTACACCGAGACGCCGATCAAGCCGATGCGCGTCTACGAGGAGATGAATCAGGTCTTCCCGCGCGACACGATCTACGTCACGACGATCGGCCTCTCGCAGATCGCCGGCGCGCAGTTCCTGAACGTGTTCGGCCCGCGGCAGTGGATCAACTGCGGCCAGGCCGGCCCGCTCGGCTGGACGATGCCGGCGGCGCTCGGCGTGGTCGCGGCCGATCCGACCCGCACCGTGGTCGGCCTGTCGGGCGACTACGACTTCCAGTTCATGATGGAGGAGCTCGCGGTCGGCGCGCAGTTCCGGCTGCCGTACGTCCACGTGCTCGTCAACAACAGCTACCTCGGGCTGATCCGCCAGAGCCAGCGCGGCTTCGAGATGGACTTCTGCGTGCAACTCGCGTTCGAGAACCAGAACGTCGAGGACGCGACGCTGCAGAGCTACGGGGTCGATCACCAGGCCGTCGTGCAGGGCCTCGGCTGCAAGTCGCTCCGCGTCGTCGATCCGGAGAAGATCGGCGCCGCGCTCGTCGAGGCGCAGGCGATGGCGCGCGAGTATCGTGTGCCCGTCGTCGTCGAGGTGATCCTCGAGAAGGTGACGAACATCTCGATGGGGGTGGAGATCGACAAGATCAACGAGTTCGAGGACATCGACTGCCGGCATCCGGAAGGCATCAAGGGGCTCGAGCTCGCCGGCCTGCTCGAATAGTCGCGAACGACGACCAAGAAAAAGAACAGGAGACGACATGCCGCGCTTTGCCGCGAACCTCACGATGATGTTCACCGAGGTTCCCTTCCTCGACCGCTTCGAGCACGCCGCGAAGGCCGGCTTCGAGGCGGTGGAGTTCCTCTTTCCGTATGCGTATCCGGCGGACGACCTCGCCCGGCGGCTCGCGGACAACGGACTGAAGCTCGTCCTGCACAACCTGCCGGCCGGCGACTGGGACGGCGGCGAGCGCGGCATCGCGTGCCACCCGGACCGCGTCGACGAGTTCCGCGGCGGCGTCGCGAAGGCGATCGACTACGCGGAAGCGCTCGGCGTCGGGCAGCTCAACTGCCTCGCCGGCAAGGTACCGGCGGGTGCCGGCGACGAGGTCCGCGCGACGTTCGTCGCGAACCTCACGTTCGCCGCGACCGCGCTGAAGGACGCCGGGCTGAAGCTGCTGATCGAGCCGGTCAACACGTACGACATCCCCGGCTTCTTCCTCAACCGCACCGCGCAGGCGGCCGACATCCTGGCCGAGGTCCGCGCCGACAACGCGTTCATCCAGTACG
The DNA here is from genome assembly GCA_964242935.1 of uncultured Burkholderiaceae bacterium. GTDB lineage: Bacteria > Pseudomonadota > Gammaproteobacteria > Burkholderiales > Burkholderiaceae_D > CAHJXF01. The sequence goes on from CAXTDA010000128.1 coordinate 7,356, forward strand.
ATCTCTATCACGCGCAGCGGATGGAGGGCGAGCTCGCCGCGACGGTCGCGAAGTACCTGCCGCGGATCGCGCACATCCAGCTCGCCGACAATCCCGGTCGGAACGAGCCCGGTACCGGCGAGATCAACTACCCGTTCCTCTTCGCGCACCTCGACCGCATCGGCTACCAGGGCTGGATCGGCTGCGAGTACAAGCCGGCGACGACCACCGAAGCCGGGCTCGGCTGGCGGAAGGCGCTGGCCCCGTAAGACGTTTGAGCGAGAAAGTCGCTCGACGACAGCGCCGCCCACGACAGGAGATGCAATGACCTCGCAGTCCATCCGGATCGGCTTCATCGGGCTCGGCATCATGGGTGCGCCCATGGCCGGACACCTTCTCGCCGCCGGTCATTCGTTGTCGGTCTTCACGCTCGGCAAGATGCCGGCGTCGATCGGCGACAGCGAAGCCGTGCAATGCGCGAACGGCCGCGAAGTCGCCGAGCGGTCGGACGTCGTCATCACGATGGTCCCCGACACCCCCGACGTCGAGGCGGCGCTGTTCGCCGAAGACGGCATCGCGGCGGGCCTGTCGGCCGGCAAGACCGTCGTCGACATGAGCTCGATCTCGCCGATCGCGACCAAGGTCTTCGCGCAGAAGATCAACGCGCTCGGCTGCGACTACCTCGACGCGCCGGTCTCGGGCGGCGAGGTCGGCGCGAAGAACGCGACGCTGTCGATCATGGTCGGCGGCCCCGACGCGGTGTTCGAGAGGATCAAGCCGCTGTTCGAGCTGATGGGCAAGAACATCACGCTGGTCGGCGGCAACGGCGACGGCCAGACCGCCAAGGTCGCGAACCAGATCATCGTCGCGCTCAACATCGAGGCGGTCGGCGAGGCCCTGCTGTTCGCGGCGAAGGCCGGCGCCGACCCGGCGCGGGTGCGTGCCGCGTTGATGGGCGGCTTCGCGTCGTCGAAGATCCTCGAGGTGCACGGCGACCGCATGGTCAAGCGCACGTTCGACCCGGGCTTTCGGATCGAGCTGCACCAGAAGGACCTCAACCTCGCGCTGTCGAGCGCCCGCGCGCTCGGCGTGTCGCTGCCCAACACCGCGACGGCGCAGGAGCTCTTCAACTCGTGCGCCGCGCACGGCGGCAAGGGCTGGGACCATTCGGCGATGGTCAAGGCGCTCGAGCAGTTGTCGAACTTCGAGATCGGCCAGAAGGCCGGCTGAAGGCGTCGGGATGTCGGCGCCATCGAAGAAGGAAGAGAACCCGGCGGCGCTGCTCCGCGCGATGCTCGACGCGGCGATCGCGAGCGCGCAGCCCGACCTCTGCATCCCGCCGCATCTGCCGCCGCCGCCGAAGGGCCGGCTGATCGTGATCGGCGCCGGCAAGGCGTCGGCTGCGATGGCTCGCGCCCTCGAGACGCACTGGCCCGGGCCGCTGTCGGGCCTCGTCGTCACGCGCTACGGTTACGCGGTGCCGTGCGAGCGGATCGAGATCGTCGAGGCGTCGCATCCGGTACCCGACGAGGCCGGTCTCACGGCCGCGCACCGCATGCTCGAGACGGTCGCCGGCCTACACGAGGACGACCTCGTGCTCTGCCTGATCTCGGGCGGCGGGTCGTCGCTGCTGCCGCTGCCCGGCGAAGGCCTGACGCTCGCCGACAAGCAGGACGTCAACCGCGCGTTGCTGAAGTCGGGCGCGACGATCGGCGAGATGAACCGGGTACGGCGCCACCTGTCGGGCATCAAGGGCGGCCGGCTCGCCGCCGCGTGCCATCCGGCGCGCGTGCTGACGCTCTTGATCTCCGACGTCCCCGGCGACGACCCGATCGACATCGCGTCCGGCCCGACCGTCGCCGACCCGACGACCTGCGCCGACGCGCTCGACGTGCTCCGACGCTACGCGATCGACGTGCCGCCCGCGGGGCATGCGCTGCTCGACAGCGGCCGCGGCGAGTCGGTCAAGCCCGGCGACCCGCGCCTCGCGCGCGCCGAGTTCCGCATGATTGCGACGCCGCAGATGGCGCTCGAAGCCGCCGCGTCCGTCGCGCGCGCCGCCGGCTTCGCGGCCCACATCCTCGGCGACGCGATCGAAGGCGAAGCCCGCGAC
>CAXTDA010000129.1:0-5143 GCA_964242935.1 uncultured Burkholderiaceae bacterium
GGCGGAGACGAAGGGATTCGAACCCTTGATGCAGTTTTTGACCGCATGCTCCCTTAGCAGGGGAGTGCCTTCGACCTCTCGGCCACGTCTCCGTGCGGACGTATTGCACGTCGCGCAGAACCGCTGGAGTCTACCGGCTTGACGACCGTGGGGCAAACCCGGCGGGATGCGGACCCGCGGCCGTACCGGTGGGCGGTCGCTCGAGCGCGTCGTGGCCCGGCGTGCGCCGACGTCGTCTCACGGCGGCGCCTGTTTCGCTTGGACGGATGATCGTGCGCTTGGTGGAAGGCCGCATCCGGCGTGATACGGTCGACCGATGCCGACCCATCCCGACTTGCGGACGCTGCCGAAGGTGCTCCTGCACGAACACCTCGACGGCGGCCTTCGCCCTCAGACGCTTCTCGAACTGTTGATCGACCGCGGCATCGAGCCGCCGGCGTCGACGCTGCCTGCGCTCGCCGACTGGTTCGCGACGCGGGCCCATGCGGGTTCGCTGATCGAGTACCTCCGTGGCTTCGCGTTGACGGTGGCGGCGATGGCGGACCTCGACGCGCTGGAGCGGGTTGCGTTCGAGGCGGCGGAGGATGCGCATCGCGACGGCTGCGTGCTGGCCGAATTCCGCATCGCGCCGATCCTCTTCGAGCCGTACGGCATCGGGATGGACGCCGCGACCGAGGCGCTGGTCGCGGGTCTGCGGCGCGCGACGCGCGGGACCGGCCTGCCGTGCGGGCTGATCGTCTGTGCGATGCGGCAGCAGGACGTGGCCGACGTGGCGCGCACCGGCGACCTCGCGCTTCGTCATCGCGACCGCGGCGTCGTCGGCTTCGACCTCGCGGGGCCGGAGAAGGACTTTCCGGCGACGCTGCACGCGGCCACGCTGGCCCGCGTCCGCGACGGCGGCGTGGCGCTGACGCGGCACGCCCGCGAAGCCGACGCGGCCGAGCGCGTCGTCGAAGCGGCCGACCTCGGCGCACGACGCATCGGGCACGGTGTCCGTCTCGCCGATGCGATCGGGGTCCCGGAGCGCGAGCACCTGGTCCGTACGGCGATCGACCGCGACCTGCATCTCGAGGTCTGTCCGACCAGCAACGTGCATACCGGCGCGGCCGCGTCGATCGCATCCCACCCGATCCGCGCGTTGTGGGACGCGGGCGTGCCGCTGTCGTACCACACTGACAACCGCCTGATCTCATGCATCGACATGACGGCCGAGGCCGGCAATCTCGTCGAGCAGGCGGGCTTCGATGTCGCCGATCTCGTGCGGATGGGCCTGATGGCGGCGCGTGCCTCGTTCCTGTCCGAGGCCGACCGGAGCCGCGCGACGACCGCGCTTCACGCGTGGGCCGCCGCGAACGCGATCGACTTGCGCTGAGCGCCGTCAGCTCGCGTGCTCGAGCCCGAAGGCCTTGTGCAGCGCGCGGACCGCGAGCTCCATGTACTTGTCGTCGATGATCACCGAGATCTTGATCTCGGACGTTGAGATCATCTGGATGTTGATGCCTTCCTCGGACAGCGTGCGGAACATCAGGCTCGCGATGCCGACGTGCGAACGCATGCCGATGCCGACCGCCGAGACCTTGCAGACCTTCTCGTCGCTGCCGATCTCGCGCGCGCCGATCTTGCCCTTGACCTCGGCGTCGATGACGTCGAGCGCCTTCCGGTACTCGCCGCGGTGGACCGTGAACGAGAAGTCGGTCGTGCCGCCGACGCTCTGGTTCTGGATGATCATGTCGACGTCGATGTTCGCGTCGGCGATCGGTCCGAGGATCTGGTACGCGATGCCGGGACGGTCGGGCACACCGAGGATCGTGATCTTCGCTTCGTCGCGGTTGAACGCGATGCCGGAGATGACCGCCTGTTCCATGTTCTCGTCTTCCTCGAAGGTGATCAGCGTGCCCGAGCGCATCTCGTCGTCGAGCGGCATCGCGGGGTCGGTGAGACTCGACAACACGCGCGTCGGGACCCGGTACTTGCCGGCGAACTCGACCGAACGGATCTGCAGGATCTTCGACCCGAGCGACGCCATCTCCAGCATCTCCTCGAACGACACGACCTTCAGGCGCCGGGCCTCGGGGACGATGCGCGGATCGGTCGTGTAGACGCCGTCGACGTCGGTGTAGATCAGGCACTCGGTCGCCTTCAGCGCCGCCGCGATCGCCACGGCCGACGTGTCGGACCCGCCGCGGCCGAGCGTCGTGATGTGGCCGTCCTCGTCGACCCCCTGGAAACCGGTGATGACGACGACGCGGCCCGCGTCGAGGTCGCGGATCACGCGCGCGTGGTCGATGCCTTCGATCCGCGCCTTCGTGTACGCGTTGTCGGTGCGGATCGCGACCTGCCAGCCGGCGTAGCTGCGCGCCTCGACGCCCTGCTGCGACAACGCGATCGCGAGGAGACCCACCGAGACCTGTTCGCCGGTCGACGCGATCATGTCGAGCTCGCGCGGGTCCGGCCGGTCGTGGAGCTCGCGCGCGAGGCCGAGCAGGCGGTTGGTCTCGCCCGCCATCGCCGACGGCACGACGACGATGCGATGGCCGGCCGCATGCCACTTGGCGACGCGCCGCGCGACGTTGCGGATGCGCTCGGTCGAGCCCATCGATGTGCCGCCGTACTTGTGGACGATCAGGGCCATGCGTCTGGCTGAAGTGAATGCGAGAACGCGGGCCGTTGCCCGCGTTCGGAAAAAGCCCCGCAATGTAAGGGATCGGTGCACCGCGACGCAAACCGGGGAGACGCGTCGCGTCAGTCGAGCGCCTCCCAGCGAAGCGCGATCGTCTTCGCCCCCTGCGGCGGCTCGACCGTCGCCGCGACGTTCGCGCCGAGACCGGCGGCGAACAGCAGGAGCGCGTCGCGATAGACGAGCGGCAGCCGCGCACGGCGCCACGCGGCGATGCCCGCTTCCTGGTAGAGGTTCTTCAACGTACGGCTCGGACCGTCGATGCGTACGCGCAGGCGTTCGCCGCCGCGGCGCGCGCGGAGGATCAGGTCGCCGCCCTGGAGCGCGGTGCGATCGAATCCGCGCCCGTCCGTCGCGTCGAAATGCAGCACGCCGTGCCACTCCGGCACGTCGACGCGCTCCTGACCCTGCCAGCGGAGCAGCGTGACGCCGGCGCGCGGTCCACCCCGATCGACCGACACGCGGCCGCGGTAGAGACGCAGCGTCTGCCGCTCGTGCAGCAGCGCGATCTGCGCGTCGGGCGACGCGTGCAGCAACTGGTCGAGCATCTCGTGCAGCGACGCGGCCGACGGGGCCCGCATGCCGCGCTGCGCGAGCCAGACGCGGAGCGCGTTGGCGGCGCGGGCCTCGGAGAGCGCCGCGAGCCGATCGACGTCGAGCGTCGCGGGTTCCGCGGTCGCGGCCGCCATGTCCCGCATCGCGGCGTCCCCGCGCAGATCTTCGCGGCCGATGTCGTCGAGGAGTCCCTGGACCGTCGACGCGTGCGCCGCGGTTTGCGCGAGGCGCGCGGCGATGGTCGGCACGATGCGGCGAAGCGCCGGCATCACCTCGTGGCGGATCGCGTTCCGCGTGAAGCGTCGATCGTCGTTCGACGGGTCCTCGACGTGCGGCAGGCCGTGGGCCGCGACGTGGGCGCGGAGCATCGTCGCGGGCAGGTCGAGCAGCGGCCGCACGACCACGAGATCGTCGATACGACGCGTGCGCGCGGTCGCGGCCAGACCGCCGATGCCGGCGCCGCGCGCGAGGTTCAGCAGCACGGTCTCGGCCTGGTCGTCGGCGTGATGGGCCGTCATCAGCGTCGCGCAGCCGTGCGCGCGGCAGAGCGTCGACAACATCTGGTAGCGCAGCGTCCGCGCCGCGGCTTCGAGCGACCCGGCGTGGCGCGGGGGCGCGACGTGCGCGGCATCGAACGGCACGCCGAACGCGGCCGCCTGTTCGCGGCAGTGGACGAGCCAGTCGTCGGCCGCCGCGGCGAGGCCGTGGTGCACGTGCAGCGCGACGACGTCGAGCGACCCGCGGCGATGCAGCGCGGATGCGACGTGGAGGAGGGCGGTCGAGTCGGCGCCGCCGCTGTAGGCGATCGCGACGCGCGGCGCTTTCGCGGCATCGAGTCGCTCGCCGGACAGCGCCACGTCGATGGCGACCTCGATCGCATCGCCCGGGTCCGGCGGCGAAGCGCTCACGGCGGCAACGACGGCATCGGGTCGTCGCTCCGCATCACTCCTGCGGCACGATCTCCTTGAACTTGCCGTAGGCCGCGAGGCGTTCGTGGCGACCGGCGAGCAACTCCGCCGTCCTGATCCCCTGGAACTGCCGGAGCGCATCGGCCAACGCGCGCTTGAGCATCTGCGCCATCGCGGTCGGATCGCGATGCGCGCCGCCGACCGGCTCGGCGACGATCTTGTCGATCAACCCGAGCGCCTTCAACCGATGCGCCGTGATCCCCATGATCTCGGCCGCCTCCGGCGCCTTGTCGGGATTCTTCCAGAGGATCGACGCGCAGCCCTCGGGCGAGATCACCGAGTACGTCGAGTACTGCAGCATCAGCACCTGGTCGCCCATCGCGATCGCGAGCGCGCCGCCCGAGCCGCCTTCGCCGATGATCGTCGCGATGATCGGCACCTTCAACTCGGCCATCGCATAGAGGTTGTGGCCGATCGCTTCGGACTGCCCGCGCTCCTCGGCGTCGATGCCCGGGTAGGCGCCGGGCGTGTCGACGAACGTGAAGACCGGCAGCCCGAACTTCTCGGCGAGCTTCATCAGCCGGAGCGCCTTCCGATATCCCTCGGGCTTCGGCATGCCGAAGTTGCGCGCCGCGCGCTCCTTCGTGTCGCGGCCCTTCTGGTGGCCGATGATCATGCAGGCCTGGCCGTTGAAGCGGGCCATGCCGCCGACGATCGACAGGTCGTCCGCGAAGCTCCGGTCGCCGTGCATCTCGTGGAAGTCGGTGAAGATGTCGCGCACGTAGTCGAGCGTGTACGGCCGCTGCTGATGGCGCGCCACGAGCGCGACCTGCCAGGGCGTCAGCTTCGCGTACAGGTCACGCGTGAGCGCGTCGCTCTTCTTCTGCAGCCGCGCGATCTCTTCCGAGATGTCGACCGCCGAATCGTCCTGCGCGAAACGCAACTCCTCGATCTTCTCCTCGAGCGCCGCGACCGGCTGCTCGAAATCGAGGAAGGTCGTCTT
>CAXTDA010000129.1:5243-8720 GCA_964242935.1 uncultured Burkholderiaceae bacterium
GGAAGCGGATCGAGGCTGCGCCACAGGTACCACGTGGCCACCGTGCGCCACGGCTGCCAATTGTCCGCCACTTCGCGCGCCTCGTGGCGCGACACCGGCTCGCCGCTGAAATAGTGCAGGCTGATCGCCTTCAACAGCCCGAGGTCGTCGAGCGGCAAGACGTCGGGCCGAAGCAGGTTGAAGATCAGGAACATCTCGGCGGTCCAGCGACCGATACCGCGAATGCCCACCAGTTCTGCGATGACGTCCTCGTCGCCCATCGTGGACCACTTGTCCGGGTGGACCTGGCGCGCCTTGAACTTCGCGGCGAGGTCGAGGATGTACTCGGTCTTCCGCTTCGAGAGGCCGCAGGCGAGCAGCTTGTCGCCGCCGGTGCGGACCACTGCGGCCGGCGTCATCCGCGGCACCGCGGCCGCGACGCGATCCCACACCGCCTGCGCGGCCTTGACCGAGATCTGCTGCCCGGTGATCGCGCGCGCGAGCGTCACGAACGGATCGCCGCGGCTGACGAGGAAGCCGTCGGGATGCTTCGGGATCAGCCGCCTGAGGATGCGGTCGCGCTGGATCAGGTCGGCACGCGCCTCGTGCCAGTAGCAGGGGCACACGGGTACGACGACCGGCACGACCGACTTCGCCTGGGGGACGGGGGGCATCGCGTGCGCGGCGTGGACGGGGATGCGGCTCGTCAGGCTCGACGCCACACCGTGCCGCCCGGCCGGTCCTCGAGCACGACGCCTTCGTCGGCGAGCGACGCGCGGATGCGGTCGGCTTCCGCGAAATTCTTCTCGCGCTTGGCCGTCGCCCGCGCGTCGATCGCGGCCTCGATGCGTTCGTCGAGGCCGGCCTCCGCAACGCCGGCGGCCGACGGGACCGCCCGGAAGAACGACTGCGGGTCGCGTTGCAGCAGCCCGAGAATCGCGGCCAGCGCCTTCAGCTGCGCGGCGTGCGCCGCCGAGCCGCTGCGGTTCACCTCGCCCGCGAGGTCGAACAGCGCGGCGACCGCGATCGGCGTGTTGAAGTCGTCGTCCATCGCGGCGCGAAAGCGCAGCGCGTGCGGCTCGGACCAGTCGATGTCGACCTGGTCGGCAGGCGGCGCGTTCTTCAGCGCGGTGTAGAGCCGGGTCAGCCCGCCGCGCGCGTCGTCGAGATGCGCGTCGGAGTAGTTGAGCGGGCTCCGGTAGTGGGTGCGCAGCAGCAGGAAGCGCAGCACCTCGGCGTCGTAGTGCTTCAGCACGTCGCGGATCGTGAAAAAGTTGCCGAGCGACTTCGACATCTTCTCGTCGTCGACGTTGACGAAGGCGTTGTGCATCCACACGTTGACGAAGCGGCCGCCGTTCGCGCCTTCGCTCTGCGCGATCTCGTTCTCGTGGTGCGGGAACTGCAGGTCCTGGCCGCCGCCGTGGATGTCGAAATGCGGGCCGAGCAGCGCGCCGCTCATCGCCGAGCACTCGATCGCCCAGCCCGGTCGCCCGTCGCCCCAGGGGGACGGCCACTTCGCGTCGGCGGGCTCGTCGGGCTTGGCCTTCTTCCACAGCACGAAGTCGAGCGGGTCGGCCTTGCCGGCGGCGACCATCGCGCGGTCGCCCTGCCGCAGGTCATCGATCGACTTGCCCGATAGGCGGCCGTAGCCCGGAAACCTGCGGACCGCGAAGTTGACGTCGCCGTCGCTGGCCGCGTACGCGAGCTGCTTCGCCTCGAGCTTGCCGATCAGGTCGAGCATCTCGTGCACGTGCGCGGTCGCGCGCGGCTCGTGGTCGGGCCGCTCGATGCCGAGCGCGTCGGCGTCCTCGTTCATCGCGACGATGAAGCGCTCGGACAGCGCGGCGATCGACTCGCCGTTCTCGCCGGCGCGCCGGATGATCTTGTCGTCGATGTCGGTGATGTTGCGGACGTACGTGACCGCGTAGCCCGACGCGCGCAGCCAGCGCCGCACGATGTCGAAGGCCATCATCATCCGCGCGTGGCCGACGTGGCAGTAGTCGTACACGGTGATGCCGCACACGTACATGCGCACCTTCCCGGGCTCGATCGGCTCGAACGTCTGTTTATCGCGGGTCAGCGTGTTGTGGATCCTCAGCATGTCGGCGACGGACGTGGCTACGATGGGGGTGCGGGATTGCGGCGGCGAGCCGGGCCGGACGGAGGCGACCGGCGGACGGCGGGTGCTGGTGGGGATCGATCCGCGACATCGTCCGGTCGGTCTCGACGGCACGGCGGGAAGGACGCTGGTCTTGCGACGAACGAAAACACCCGGACGCATGGCCTCTGCACAAAGAGCAAACCACTCGATGAGTGAACGCTCGTCCTGCAATGAGCGTCCGTCGAGTGGCGGGTGTTTGTTAAACTTTTTGTCGTTTTTATGTGGGGCGAGTATAGCATCGCGGTCCGGACGAGCCAGCGTTTCGAGCGGTGCCGCACACCGCGCGGCGCCTGTCGATCGGCGCTCCCGCGACCCCTCGCGACGCGGTGCGCCGTCGTCCCCGAACGCGATGCCGTTCGGCGCTGACGTCGGCGTCGATCGATCACCTGGAAGCCTCTTGCGCACGTTCCTTCCGTCCTGCCGCCGCCGGCCAACGAAGCCGATTGCACCGCTCGCCCGCGTCGTCGCCGCGATGCTGCTCGCGATCGTCCTGCCGAGCGGCATGGCGCGCGCCGACGAGTTGCAGGACGTCTCGAAGCTGGTCTCGAGCGGCAAGCTCGACGAAGGCGAAAAGCGTGCGGATGCATTCCTCGCGAAGACGCCGAAGGATGCGCAGATGCGCTTCCTGAAGGGCGTGATCCTCGCGCAGCGCGGCAAGCGGGACGAAGCGGTGGTGGTCTTCACGGCCATCACGCAGGACTTTCCGGAACTGCCCGAGCCGTACAACAACCTGGCGGTGATCTACGCCGCGCAGGGCCAGTACGACAAGGCGCGCGGCGCGCTCGAGACCGCGGTCCGCGTGTCGCCGAACTACGCGACGGCGTACGAGAACCTCGGCGACGTCTACGCGGCGCTGGCCGCGAAGTCGTACCAGGACGCGCGTCGCCACGACCCGGCTAACGCCGCGGCGCTGCGGAAGCTCGATGCGACGCGCGCGATGCTCGCCAGGGCCGCGCCGGCGACGCCGGCCGGCACCGCGTCGTCGCCCCCGCCGCCTGCGGCCGCGGCCCCCGCGCCGTCGACCGAAGCGGTCCGCTCGCAGCGCAATGTCGGCCTGCCGAGCCCTGCCGGTCCGCGGGTCACGGTCGGCGGCTTCGGGGCAACTGCGCCCGAGATCGTCGTCCCGGTCACCGCCGCGGCGCTGCCGCAGGGGTCGAACGTCGTCGCGATCGAGGAGCCGGCGCCGAACGCAAGCGCCGCCGACACGTCGGCGCTGAGCGGCGCGAAGACTGCGATCGCGGTCGACCCCGCACAGCCGGTCGCGGACGTCCCCCCCCCCCTGCGGCGCAGGGCGTCGGCGCGCTCCGCATGCGTGCTCATCACATCGAGCGCAGCAA
>CAXTDA010000129.1:8730-9406 GCA_964242935.1 uncultured Burkholderiaceae bacterium
GCCCACCGCCGCCGTGCGGCGCTGGGCGTCGGATCGCTCGGTCGTCGCCGACGACCTCAAGATCCGCATCGACGGCGACTCGGCGGTGGCCCGGTTCCGCGAGACGGCGAAGGGCGCGCAAAAGCCGACGACGACCAACCGGATGCTGACGTTGCGACGGAACGGCGCGGCGTGGACCGTCACCGACGTGCGCAGCGAGTCATGACGCATCGCACGTTCCTCGCGGCGTGCGCGCGGGCGTTCGTCGCGGTGACCATCGCGTGCGGCCCCTGGGCCGCGGCAGGGGCCGCCGATCCGCGCGTCGCGTTCGAGACCAGCGCCGGCCGCATCGTGGTCGAGCTCGATCCGGTGCGCGCGCCGGTCAGCAGCCGCAACTTCCTTCGTTACGTCGCCGAAGGCCATTACGACGGCACCGTGTTCCACCGCGTGATGGAGAACTTCGTGATCCAGGGCGGCGGCATGACGGCCGACCTGAAGGAGAAGCCGACCCATCCGCCGATCGCCAACGAGGCGGCGAACGGCCTGCCGAACGCGGCCGGCTCGCTCGCGATGGCCCGCGAGGACGCGCCGGATTCCGCGACGTCGCAGTTCTACATCAACGTGGTCGACAATCCGCGGCTCGACCACGTCGACGTGCCGCCCGAAGGCGTCACGGTCGTGCGGCGCGGCCAGCCGT
>CAXTDA010000130.1:0-7104 GCA_964242935.1 uncultured Burkholderiaceae bacterium
AACGACGCGCTCGCGCCGGTCGGCACCGGCAGCCACCTCGACAGCCAGCCCACCGGCGGCCGCTTCGACGGCGTCTACGGCGTGCTCGCCGGGCTCGAGGTCATCCGCACGTTGAACGATCACGGGATCACGACCGAGCGTCCGATCGAGGCGTCGGTGTGGACCAACGAGGAGGGCTCGCGATTCGCGCCGGCGATGGTCGCGTCGGGCGTCTACGCCGGCGTGTTTCCGCTCGACTACGGACTGTCGCGCGCCGACACCGACGGCCGCACGATCGGCGACGAACTGCAGCGCATCGGCTATGCGGGCGGCGAGCCGGTCGGCGGCCGCCCGGTCCACGCGTTCTTCGAGACGCACATCGAACAGGGGCCGATCCTGGAAGCCGAAGGACAGACCATCGGCGTCGTCACCGACGCGCAGGGCCAGCGCTGGTACGAGCTGACGCTGACCGGACAGGACTCCCACGCGGGTCCGACGCCGATGGCCGTGCGGCGCGACGCGTTGCTCGGCGCGGCGAAGGTGGTGCAGCTCGTCAACCAGATCGGGCTCGCGCACGCGCCGCTAGCGGTGTCGACGGTCGGGATGCTGACGGTCCATCCGAACTCGCGGAACGTGATTCCGGGCCGCGTGTTCCTGACCGTCGACTTCCGTTGTCCGGACAATTCCGAACTCGCGGCGATGGATGCGGAACTGAAGCAGGGCGTCGCACGGATCGCTGCCGAGGGCCGCCTGGAGCACGCGTTGCAGCAGATCTTCCAGTACGACTGCGTGCACTTCGACGAGAGCTGCGTCGCGATGGTGCGCGACGGCGCGCGACGCCTCGGTTACGCGACGCGCGACATCGTCTCCGGCGCCGGCCACGACGCGTGCTACATGGCGAAGGTGACGCCGACCGCGATGATCTTCGTGCCGTGCATCGGCGGCATCAGCCACAACGAGATCGAGGACGCGAAGCCGGAATGGATCGAGGCCGGCGGCAACGTGCTGCTGCAGGCGATGCTGGCCAAGGCGACCGAGCTGCCGGTCGTCAGCCTGTCGTCGGAGACGCTGGCGATCGCGTGACCGCCGCCGCTCGATCGCGATCGGCAGGCGACATCGATCGCCACGGGTGCGCCTCCGGTCAGTGCGTGTGACTCGAGGCGCGCCGGCCGTGCCCGCGACGCAGGAGCAGCAGCGGGATGCCGAGGGCGAGCAACAGCAACGAGTCCGGCTCCGGGACGACCTGGCCGGTGACGTTGCCGCGCACGATCAACTGGATGTCGCCGATCGCGCCCGAATAGCCGCTGGCGTTGTGGCCGAAGCCATGCAGGACGATCGTGTCGATGAAGCTGCCGAGCGTCGTCGGATCGAACGCGAGCGTCAGCGCGCCGGTGCCCTGGCCGGCGGCGAGGCCGATGAAGTCGGCGAAGCCGGCTTCGTCGAAGTCCGCGGCGTCGAGGAACTGGAAGCTGCCGTCGAGCAGGTCGGCCGGACCGGTCGCACTGTTGGCCGCGAGCAGCGTCGTGGCGAGCGTTCCGGAGCCCTTCGACACCGTGCCGTAGTCGAGGAAGTAGGTCGACCCGGACTGCGTCAGCGCGCCGGCACCGCTCGCGAAGCGGAAGGCGTCGCTGGCGTAGTTGTTGACCTGCCCCGAGAGGCCGATGACGAGGTTGGCCAGGGCGGCATCCGACAGGTCGGCGTCGTGGCTGGCCGCGCTGAACGAGGCCGAGCCGCTGTAGACGCCCGCCGTCGCCGTGTTCAGCCCGACGGTCAGCGCGCTGCTGGTCTGCTGGGCCGCGAGACCCGCCAGGCTGCCGCCGGCGGTGAACGGGCCGGTCGCGCCGCTCGCCGACGCGACCAGCACGTCGTTCAGCGCCGTGGACGCCGCGGCGTTGGTCACCGAGACGCCCTGGCTCACGCTGTCGCCGACGTGCACGATGCCGAAGGCGACCGACGGCGTGTTGATGGCGGCGACGGCCGGCGTGTAGACCTTGCCGCTCAACGCGACGCTGCCGCTGCCGATCGCAAGGTCGGCCGCACCGGTGGTGCCCGCGCCGGTCGAGACGTAGTTCAGCGCCTGGGTGCCGCTGAACGTGCCGGCGGCGGTCGTGTTCAGCGTGACGCCGATCGCGCCGGAGCTGCCGCCGGCCGCGAGGTTGACGATGCCGCCGCTCGACGCGAAGCCCGACGAGGTCGCACCACGGCTGACCGTGAGACCTTCGGTGTAGAGATCCGGCGAGCTGTTCGTGACGTTGATCACGGTCGTCGGCGCGGCGCTGCCGACGCGTCCGGCGACGGTGATGGTGTTCGGCACGACGGTCGGGTTGGCGAGGCGGTAGACGGCGCCGGTGACGGCGACCGATTGCGAGCCGAGCGTCAGCTGGCAGGCATTTCCGCAGCCGCCGATGTTGCTCGCGTCCGAGACGAACGAGACCGTGGCCGTGCCGTTCTTGGCGCCGGCCGTCGACGTGTCGAAGCCGACCGCGAGGCTCGTGCCGTTGGTCGCACCCGGTGCGAGGAGGCTGAAGCTGCCCGACGCGGTGACCGGCGCGTTGCCGGCGATGCTGGCGTTCAGCGCGGCCTGCTGGTTGCCGGTGGCCTGGTTGGTGACGCTGACGAGACCGGTCGGCGAGGTCGAGCCGATCCGCACGTTGCCTAGCGCGATCGGGCCGTTGTTGATGACCGGCAGCGCCTGATCGACGACGTTGCCCGAGGTCTGGATCGTCCCGCTGACACCATAGTTCGCCGACCCCACCGCCAGCTCACCCAGGCCATTGCCGACACCGGCGACCGATCCGGCGCTGAAGAAGTTCACCCCGATGCTGCCGTTGACGAGGCCCGCTGCACTCGTGTTGACCTGCACCGTCAGGCCGTTGCTGGTGGCGCCGGCGACGAGGCCGCTGACGGTGCCCGTCCCGGCGATGAGGTTGCCGTTGGTGCCGCTGGTGGCGCCGAAACGCGCGTTCAGGTCTTCGACGAAGCCGGCGGCGCCGGTCGCGCTGTTCTGGACGGTGAGCGACTGCAGGACGCTCTGGCCGACCTGCACGGTCCCGAAGTTCAACGGCGCCGTCAGCAGCGTCCCTGCCGCGGTCTGGTAGACGTTGCCGCCGACGCCGACGGTCTGCGTCCCTGCGCCGACCGCTGCGAGTCCGCTGTTGCCGTTCGGGCCCGTGCCGTCGGACTGATAGGCGATCGTCACCGACCCGGTCTTCGCGCCGGCGGTCGCCGTGTTGACGCCGACGCTCATCGCCGTGTTGTTGCTGCCGCCGGCGGCCAGGTTGGTCACGCTTCCGTTGTTCGTCGTGACCGCGCCGCCGATCCCGCCGAAGGAGGCGTTCAAGGCTTCGCTGAAACCCCCGGAAGCCGCCGTGTTGCTGATCGTCAGCGCGGCGCTGCCGGACCCGCCGACCCGTTGGTTGGCGATCGTCAGCGGACTCGGCGTCGCCTGTCCGATCGCCATCCCGTACACGTTGCCGCTGACCGCGATCGTCTGGCTGCCGACGTTGGTCAGCCCGAGGCCGCTCGTTCCGCTGCCGTCCGAGACGAAGTTGACCGTGGCCGTTCCCGACTTGGCACCGGCTGAACTGGTGTCGATTCGAACGGTCATCGCGCTGTTGTTGGTCGCCTGTCCGGCGAGCAGCCCGACGCTGCCGCCGTTGTTGAGGACCGCGCCGCCATTGCCGCCGAAGCTCGCGTTCAACCCTTCGGTGAACGCGCCGGACGCCGCGGTATTGCTCACGGCAAGCACCTGGCTCGCGTTGCCGCCGACGCGCTGGTTGGCCAGCGTGACCGGCGTCGGCGCGACGCTTCCGGACGCCAGGTTGTAGCCGGTCGCCGAGACCGCGACGCTCGCGGTGCCGAGGCCGAGCGTCGACAGGCCGCTCGTCGTCGCGCCGTTCGATGCGAGGTTCAACACGAGGTTGCCCGACTGGAGGCCGGCCGCGGTACTGCTGAGTCCGACGTTGATCCCGGTCGACGTGGCGCCCGCGCCGAGATTGACGATCGATCCGCCGGCAATCAGATTAGCGCTGGTCGTCCCGACGCCCACATCGAGGCCTTCCTGGAAGCCGATCGGCGCGACATTCACGTTGCCGATGCTCAGGGCCTGGCTCGATGCGCTGCCGACGTGCACGTTGCCGAGGTTGATCGAGGTCGGAATGCTGGCTTGCGCGATCTGATACACGCCGCCGGTCACGGCGACCTGCTGCGACGGGAGCGCGAGTTGGCACGCGTTTCCACAGCCGCCGATGTTGCTCGCGTCGGAGACGAACGAGATCGTCGCGGTCCCGTTCTTCGACCCGGCCGTCGCCGTGTTCATGCCGACCGACAGGCTCGCGTTGTTCGTCGCGCCCGGGTTCAGCAGCGCGAAGCTGCCGCTCGCGGTGATCGGCGCGTTGCCGACGATGCCGGCGTTCAGCGCCGCCTGCTGGTTGCCGGTGGCCTGGTTGGTGACGCTCACCGACCCGGTCGGCGAGGCCGCGCCGACGCGCACGTTGCCGAGCGCGATCGGGCTGTTGTTGATGACCGGCGCGGCCTGGTCCACCACGTTCCCCTGGATGGTCCCGCTGACGCCATAGTTCGACGACCCCACCGCGAGGGTGCCGAGGCCGTTGCTGACGCCCCCGACCGCACCGGCCGAGACGAAGTTGACCGCGATGCTGCCGTTGACGATGCCGGCCGAACCGGTGTTGACGCCGACCGTGAGTCCACTGCCGGTCGCCCCGGCGATCAGGCCGGTGATGCTGCCCGAACCGGTGATCCTCGTAGCCCCGGTGCCGGTCGACGCGCCGAAGCTCGCGTTCAGGTCCTCGACGAAGCCGGCCGTCCCGGTCGCGCTGTTCTGGATCGACAGGTTCTGCGACACCACCTGACCGACCTGGACGGTGCCGAAGTTCAACGGCGCGGTCAGGATGGTGCCCGCAGCGGCCTGGTAGACGTTGCCGCTGACGTTGACGGTCTGGCTGCCCGCCGCGATCGCCGCAAGCCCGCTGTTGCCGTTCGGGCCCGTGCCGTCGGACTGATAGGCGATCGTCACGGTGCCGGTCTTGGCGCCCGACGTCGCCGTGCTGACGCCGACGCCGAGATTCGTGCTGGTGCCTCCCGCGATCAGGTTGCCGACGCCGGCGCCGTTCGTGATCGCTGAACCCGTCGATCCGCCGAAGCCGGCGTTCAGCGCTTCGCTGAAGGCGCCCGTCGGGGCTGTATTGCCGACCGTCAGCGCCGAGATCCCGTTGCCGCCGACCCGTTGATTGGCGATCGTGACCGACGTCGGTGCGACCGAACCGACCGCCGTGTTGTAGACGTTGCCGCTGAGCGCGATGGTCTGGCTGCCCACGTTCGCGACGCCGAGGCCGTTGCTCACGCCGTTGACGGTACCGGCCGTGTCGTAGTTGATCGTGACGGTCCCGGTCTTCGCGCCGGCCGTCGTCGTGCCGAGCGACGCGCGCATCGCGGTGTTGTTGCTGGCGCCGGCGAGGAGGCCGGCGATGCTGCCGGTCGCGGTGGCGCCGCCGGTCGATGGACCGAAGCTCGCGTTGAGGTCCTCGCTGAAGGATCCGGGCGTCTGGGTATTGCTGACGGTGAAGGTTTGCGCCAATGCGCCGCCGACGCGGACGTTGCCGAGGGATGCCGGAGAGGGCGTCGCGTTGCCGACCGCCGCGTTGTAGGCCGACGCTCCGGCGCCGAGGATGATGTTGAGCGTCTGCTCGCCGACGTTGTCGAAGTTGTTGGCGATGTGGACCGACTGGTTGCTCAGCGAGAGAAGCGCACCGGCGTTCGCATTCGTGAACGTGACGGTGTAGTTGCCGCTGCTCGAACCGGTCGCGATCGGGCCGTAGTTGCCGCCGGTGACGCCGCTCCCCGACAGGCGCGAATCGGTGATGTGGCCGCCATTGACGCCGGTCTCGATGGCGCCGCGAAGCGAAGGTCCCGACGTCCCGGTGTTGGCGACCTGGTAGGTATAGCTCGTCGTTCCGGTACGGACGTTGGTGATCACCAGCGTCGGGTTCGCGCTGGAGCCGTTGACGACCGTCGCACCCGTGATGGCCTGTGCGACGTTCCCGGCGGCGAGGATCTGGCCCGTGCCGGTCACGTTGGCATGCTTGACGAAGCTGTTGCCGGTTCCGAAGTTGGCGTTGTTGTAGTCGGTCGAGACGGTAAGGTTGTTGGTGCCGAGGACCAAGTTGGCGTTGTTGCTGAGAATCCCGGTCGTGCTCGCCGCACCGAGGGTTAGAGTGCCTCCGGTGCCTGTGCGAAGAGTTCCGGAGGGCCCGATGATCCCGAGGGTCGCAGTCAGTGTTCCAGCTTGAACATCGACGGTTCCCGGGTTGTTGAACGCGATGCCGAACGTCGTGTTGGCATTGGCGATGCTCTTGACGTACGAACCGCTGTTGTTGAAGCTGCTGGCCGCGCCGCCCTGGTTGATGATGAAGGTCGGTCCGGTGGTCTGGTCGAGCCAGGTGCCGGTGTTGTTGAGCACCGCGCCGGCATTGGCGTTGATCGCCGCAAAGGCGTTGGCGGTGTTGGTGCCCGTCCAGGTGGTCGTGCCGGCGAAGTTCACCGTCCGGCCCGAGATCGTCCGGCTCGAGCTGCCCGTATTGCCGTTGTACGTGGACCCGGTCAACGCCAGCGGACCATTGAAGGTGGTGCTGCCGGTCCCGCTCATCGTGCCGTCGCCCCAACTGCTCGCTCCGGCCACCGTCAGCGTCCCGGCACCGGCCAGCGTCCCGCCGCTCATCGCGAAGGTCGCCGGCGTGAACGACCCCGGCACGTTGAGGGTTCCGCTCGTGATCGCCAGCTGCCCGCTGAAGGCGTTCGCGCCGGTGGTGTTGACCGTCCCGCCGTTGACCAGCAACTGCCCGGTCCCGCTCTGCGCCGTCAGGTTCGACAGTGCATAGGTGCCGGCCGCGAAGTTGAGCACCGCACCCGACGCCACGTTGACCGTCCCGGTGCTGGTGCCGCCGCCGTTGAGGCTCAGGCTGCCGGCGTCGACCTCGATCAAGCCACCGCTGCTGTTGTTGAACGCGATGCCGAAGGCGGTGTTGACATTGGCGATGCTCTTGACGTACGAGCCGCTGTTGTTGAAGCTGCTGGCCGCGCCGCCCTGGTTGATGATGAAGGTCGGTC
>CAXTDA010000130.1:7204-9359 GCA_964242935.1 uncultured Burkholderiaceae bacterium
CCGCTGTTGTTGAAGCTGCTGGCCGCGCCGCCCTGGTTGATGATGAAGGTCGGTCCGGTGGTCTGGTCGAGCCAGGTGCCGGTGTTGTTGAGCACCGCTCCTGCGTTGGCATTGATCGCCGCAAAGGCATTGCCGATGTTGCTGCCCGTCCAGGTGGTCGTACCCGCGAAGTTCACCGTCCGGCCCGAGATGATCCGGTTCGAGCTGCCCGTGGTCCCATTGAGGGTAGACCCGGTCAATGCCAGCGGACCGTTGAAGGTCGTGCTGCCGGTCCCGCTCATCGTGCCGTTGCCCCAACTGCTGGCCCCCGCAATTGTCACCGCGCCTGCCCCAGACAGCGTTCCCCCAGTCAGTGAAAGAGTCGTCGCATTGAACGCCCCGCCTGCGCTGAGCGTTCCGCCTGAAAGAACGAGGCCGCCGATCGATGATGCTTGTGTAGTGCCGAGCGACCCACCCGAAATCGTCAGATTGCCGGTCCCGGTCAGCGACTGAATGCCGACCGTGCCTGTACGAAACTGCGTATTGAACGTACCGAGAAAGACATCATCCGGCGTCGAAGGCAAACCGGGATTCCAATTGCCGGCGATATCCCAGAATCCGCCATTGGCGCCGACCCAGGTTACGGACGCTCCGTTCGCGCCCGACATCCCGAGGGCTCCCATGACCGCCGCTGCAATCGGGAGGAGCCGGAAGAATGGACTGCCGCGACCGCCATTCATCGGAAGTGCAGGTTCGCTTGACAGTCCGCGCGAGCTAAAATATGCCGGCATGTGCCTTCCCCGGATCGGTTGTTATCGATATGACGGGCGGACGTCAAAGCAACAAGCGGGCCACTGCTCGCGCGTTCAAACAACGCTTTGTATACGAGAGAGAAAACGAGCGTTACGCTGCGCTGTCCCGGCGACGCTGTAAAAGTCTTCGACATACCCCAAAGTTGCCCCTGCAATAATGGAGAAGTTATTGTTGGCAGTCGAAGCCTGTGCTCGAGACGCGCTATGAAATGGATCTGGAATCGGTCAAGCGATCCTCGATTTGCCATTCGATCATGATCTAACCGGAATAGATAAAAAAAATGTACGACTCTGAATGCCGGAGAATCGTTGAAATTGCGTAGAGAACCCTTGCAATAGCGTTAGCATCGATCGTAAAGGCCGATTATTAAAGGCCGATTATTCCGGACCGACGCGATTTGCATTCTGTATTGGGGCGCTTCGAGAGGCGCAGTCGCGCGCACGCCGGACGCCGTTCGCTCCGGGCGCGATCTTTCCAGGAGCGGTGCTGCGGAACCCCGACCGAGAAGTTCGATTCGCGGCTCGCGACAAGGGCACATCGCGACCCACGATCCCGTTCGTTCCTGATAACGTCCCGATCGACGCGTCGATCATCGCGCCAGCAACCATCGAGACGTGCCCATGACCCCAGTCCACATTCGCGGCGGTACCGTCGTCAACGCCGACGCCAGCATCGAAGCCGATGTGCTCTGCGAAGGCGGCCTGGTCCGCGCCGTCGGCCGCGACCTCGATGTTCCGCCTAGCACCACCGTCGTCGACGCCGGCGGCGCCTTCGTGATGCCGGGCGGCATCGACCCGCACACGCACATGGAGCTGCCGTTCATGGGCACGGTGGCGAAGGACGACTTCTTCACCGGCACGTCGGCGGCCGTGGCGGGCGGCACGACGATGATCATCGACTTCGTGATCCCCGACCCGAAGCAGCCGCTGATGGATGCGTGGCGGAACTGGAACGGCTGGGCCGCGAAGTCCGCGGCCGACTACAGCTTCCACGTCGCCGTGACCTGGTGGGATCGGAGCGTCCACGACGACATGGGCACGCTGGTGCGCGACCACGGCGTCAACAGCTTCAAGCACTTCATGGCCTACAAGAACGCGATCATGGCCGACGACGAGACGCTCGTGAACAGCTTCACGCGGGCGCTCGAGCTCGGCGCGCTGCCGACCGTGCATGCGGAGAACGGCGAGCTGGTGTTCCAGCTGCAGAAGAAGCTGCTCGCCGAGGGCATGACCGGCCCCGAGGCGCATCCGCTGTCGCGCCCACCGGCGGTGGAGGCCGAGGCCGCCGAACGGGCGATCCGCATCGCCGAGGTGCTCGGCACGCCGCTCTACATCGTTCACGTGTCGTGCGAGGACTCGGTCGC
>CAXTDA010000131.1:0-7261 GCA_964242935.1 uncultured Burkholderiaceae bacterium
GTTCGATCGCCGCGCAGTCCGACAACGTGCTGATCTACGCGACCAGCAACCGCCGTCACCTGATGCCGGAGCACATGAAGGACAACCTCGCGACGCGCCATGTCGACGGGCACGACGGCAACGTCGAGATCCATCCGGCCGACGTCGTCGAGGAGAAGATCTCCCTCGCGGAGCGTTTCGGTCTCTGGCTCAGCTTCCATCCGTTCCGGCAGGACGAGTACCTCGCGGTGGTCGACGAATGGATGCGGCACTACGGCTGCACCGCGGCCGTCGTCGAGCAGGCGCGCGGCGATGCGTTGCGCTGGGCGCTCGATCACGGTTCGCGTTCGGGCCGCGTCGCGCATCAGTTCGCGCGCGACTTCGCGGGTCGGGCCTTGATCGGGTCGTGAGCGACGCGGCGGGCGGCGATGCGGCCACCGTCGTCGACGTCGCGGTCGGCGTCCTGATCCGCGACGACGGTACGTTCCTGCTCGCCGAGCGGCCGGAAGGCAAGCCGATGGCCGGCCACTGGGAGTTCCCCGGCGGCAAGGTCGAAGCGGGCGAGTCGGTGTTCGATGCGTTGGTCCGCGAGTTCGACGAGGAACTCGGCTTGCGGATCGTCGAGGCGCATCCGTGGACGCAGCGGGTCGTGACGTATCCGCACGCGACGGTCCGCCTCCACTTCTGGCGGAGCTTCGGCGATGGTCGCGGCTGGCGCGGCGAGGCGCGGTCGCGCGAGGGGCAGGAGTTCCGCTGGGAACGGATCGACGACCTGACGACCGAGCCGTGGCTCGAGGGCGCGTGGCCGGTCAGGCGCTGGCTGCGCCTGCCGCCGTTCTACGCCATCTCGAACGCGGCCACGATGGGTGTCGACCGCTTCGTCGCGGCGCTCGATCGTCGCATCGCGTCGGGCACGTTGCAGCAGTTGCAGTTCCGCGAACCCGGCCTCGAGGCCGACGCGTTCGCGTCGTTGTTCGACGCCGTCCGTGCGCGTTGCGCGGCGGCCGGCGTGCGACTGCTCGTCAACAGCGGCCATCCGCGCAGCTACTGGTCGCTGGCCGGCGGCGTCCATCTGTCGTCGCACGCGCTGATGACCGCGACCGAGCGGCCGAACGTCGCGTGGTGCCTCGCGTCATGCCACGACGACGCCGAGCTCGCGCATGCGGCCCGGCTCGACCTCGACGCCGCCGTGCTCGGTCCGGTCGGGCCGACGGCGTCGCATCCGGGTGCCGACGTGCTCGGGTGGGACGGCTTCGCGCGGATCGCGCGATCGACCGCGATCCCGGCATACGCGCTCGGTGGTCTCGGACCCGACGATCTCGCCGCGGCGCGTGCCGCCGGTGCGCACGGCGTCGCAATGATCCGGGCCGCGTGGGACTGATCGGTCGTCAGGAACGCGGCACCGACGGCGCGAGCTGCGGCTCGTATTCCCAGCGCTTCCACGCGCCGAGCACGAGGTTCGGATATTCGGATCGTCCGAGGCTGCCGTTGTAGCGGCCGAGCGCGCGGAACAGGTCGCCGCCTTCGCGGTCGAGGTAATGGCGCAGCACGACGCAGCCGAAGCGCACGTTGACCTGCATGTTGAACAGCTTCTTCGCGTCGCCGTCGCCGATCAGCCCGGCCCAGAACGGCATCACCTGCGTCAGACCGCGCGCGCCCGCGGTGCTGATCGCGAACTTCCGGAAGCCCGACTCGACCTGGATCAGCCCCAGCATCAGCGCGGGGTCGAGCCCGGCACGCTTGCTCTCGTAATAGATCGTCTCGAGCATCTCGCGGCGCGTCCGGTAGTCCGGCGCGCGGGGCTTCAGGCGCTCCGACATCTCGCCCAGCCATTCGAGATACGCGAGGCGCTGGCGAATGTCGGCAAGCTGCACCCGCGGCGGCGGGTCGGCCGCGATGCTGGCCGACAGCGCGGTGCGCACCGAGTCGGTCAGCGGTTCGTATTGCTGCGCGCCGGCGCGGGTGACGGTCGGCGTTGCGAACAGCATCGCCGCGATCGTCATATTCAGCGCGATACATCGCGCCGCTTTGTTCCCGCGAACGCGGGAACAACGGAATGGCGAGTGGCGATTCTCTCCGATCTCGTCGTCCCCGCGCAGGGCGGGGCCCGCGGGCGGGTGGGTGGGTGGCCGCGGGCGTGGGCCCGCGGCGCCCTTGCCGCCCGGGCGCGGCCGGGCCCCCGAGTGCTCTTCGATCGATGCACGCGGACTTGGACCCCGGCCTTCGCCGGGGTGACGAAGACGAGGTCCGGGGGTCTTCGACAGCAACGCCGGGAACCTCAAAGCGTCACGAGTCGCGCGACGACCGTGTCGGCCGCCTCGTCCACCGGCACGTGCATCACGATCCCGTCGCGGCGCGTCTGCATCTCGACGTTGCCATCCTTCAGGCCGCGGTCGCCGATCGTGATCCGGAGCGGCACGCCGATCAGTTCCCAGTCGGCGAACATCACGCCGGGCCGGAGGTCGCGATCGTCGACGAGGACGTCGATGCCGGCGGCGGCGAGCCGGTCGTGCAACGCGTGGGCCGCGTCGCGGACCGCTTCGTTGCGGCTCCAGCCGACCGGGCAGATCACCACCTCGAACGGCGCCAGCGCGCGCGGCCACACGATGCCGCGCTTGTCGAAGTTCTGCTCGATCGCCGCGCCGACGATGCGCGTGATGCCGATCCCGTAGCAGCCCATCTCGAACGGCTTTGGCTTGCCGGTCTCATCGAGGAACGTCGCCTCCATCTTCGCCGAGTACACGGTCCGCAACTGGAAGATGTGGCCGACCTCGATGCCGCGGCAGATCTCGAGCGTGCCGCGGCCGTCGGGCGACGGGTCGCCGAACTTCACGTTCCGTACGTCCTCGACCAGCGGCTCGGGGAGGTCGCGGCCCCAGTTGACGCCGGCGATGTGGAAGTCCGCCTCGTTGGCGCCGACGACGAAGTCGCTCATCGCGGCCACCGTGCGGTCGGCGATCACGGTGACCGGCTTCACGGTGCCGATCGGTCCGAGATAGCCGGGCAGGGTGCCGAACGTGTCGACGATCTCGGCCTCGGTCGCGAAGCGGTAGCCGGGGCCGAGCAACGACAGCTTGCGCGCCTTGATCTCGTTCAGCTCGTGGTCGCCGCGAAGCAGGACCAGCACGATCCCGATCTGCGCCACCGATCCGTCGTTGTCGCGGAGCTCCACCGCGAGCACGATCGACTTGATCGTCCGTTCGAGCGGGATGCCGAGGAACGCCGCGACGTCCTCGCACTTCGCGCGACCGGGCGTCGCGACCTTCCGCATCGTCTCGGCCGGTGCGGTGCGCGTGCCGGGCGCGACGGCCTCGGCGGCCTCGACGTTGGCCGCGTAGTCCGAGTCGGGACAGAACGCGATCGCGTCCTCGCCGGAGTCGGCGAGCACGTGGAACTCGTGCGAGCCGGTGCCGCCGATCGTGCCGTTGTCGGCCGCGACCGGCCGGTACCCGAGCCCCATCCGATCGAAGATCGTGCAATAGGCCGCGTGCATCTTCGCGTAGCTGACCTCGAGCGCCGCATGGTCGCGGTCGAACGAGTACGCGTCCTTCATCGTGAACTCGCGGCCGCGCATCACGCCGAAGCGTGGCCGGATCTCGTCGCGGAACTTGGTCTGGATGTGGAAGAAATTGATTGGCAGCTGCTTGTAGCTCGCGAGTTCCTTCCGTGCGATGTCGGTGATGACTTCCTCGGACGTCGGCTGCACGACGAAGTCGCGTTGATGCCGGTCCTTCAGGCGCAGCAGCTCGGGGCCGTACTTCTCCCAGCGTCCCGACTCCTGCCAGAGCTGGGCCGGCTGCACGACCGGCATCAGCAGTTCGATCGCACCGGCCGCGATCATCTCGCCGCGCACGATCGCCTCGACCTTGCGGATCGTGCGGAGCCCCATCGGCAGATAGGTGTAGATGCCGCCCGCGAGCCGCTTGATGAGCCCCGCGCGCAGCATCAGCCGGTGACTGACGATCTCGGCGTCGGACGGCGCTTCCTTGAGGGTGGAGATGAAAAATCGCGAGGCGTACATGCGGCGTTGCCGTGGGTATGGAGACCGGGCGCTGTCGCGTGTTCGCGGCCGCCGGCGGCGCCATCCACGCGAGGGCGCGCGGCGGCGGAAGAGGTGTTTATAATCTTTTCAATCTTAACGGAACCGGGTGGTCCGACATGTTGGATAGAGAAGGCTACCGCCCCAACGTCGGAATCATCCTTGCCAACGGCAAGGGCGAGGTGTTCTGGGGCAAGCGGATTCGCGAACATTCCTGGCAGTTCCCGCAGGGCGGCATCAAGCACGGCGAGACGCCCGAGCAGGCGATGTACCGCGAACTCGAGGAAGAGATCGGTCTCAAGCGCGAGCACGTCAAGCTCGTCGGTCGCACGCGCGACTGGTTGCGCTACGAGGTCCCGGAGAACTGGGTCAAGCGCGAGTGGCGCGGCAGCTACCGTGGCCAGAAGCAGATCTGGTTCCTGCTGAAGCTGGTCGGCCGCGACACCGACATCTCGCTTCGGGCGTCATCGCATCCCGAGTTCGACGCGTGGCGCTGGCACGAGTATTGGGTCCCGCTCGAGGCGGTGATCGAGTTCAAGCGCGACGTCTACACGCGCGCGCTGACCGAGCTGTCGCGTTACCTGACGCGCAAGCCCGAGCACACGCGTTACCTCCGCCAGCACACGCGCGCGCCGCTCCGCAACTTCAGCGACTCGTTCGGCGAAGGCTTCGGCGAAGGGTTCGACGCGGCGACGACGCCGGCGCGGCCGGACCACAAGACGGGGCCGCATTGACCGATCCGTCGGACGGGCGCTTCGCCGGCTCGAAGCGTTCGCGAAGGCTGTCGATCGCGGCGCTCGTGCTTGTGCTGGTCACGGCTTGCTCGTCGACGGCACCGCCGCCGAGCGCGTTCGAGCAGGCTTTCGACGACGAGACGAAGTCGTGGCAGGAGGTGGCGACGCAGTTGCCGCCCGCGCCGCAGGAGCGCGACCTGGCGGTCTTCGGTGTCGGCGGCGCGAGCCAGTTCCGCTTCGCGATCGACGCCTACACGCTTTCGATCGGCAGCGACGGCGTCTATCGCTACACGCTCGTCGCAACCAGTCCGGCGGGCGCCCGGAACGTCAGCTACGAAGGCATCCGCTGCGAGAGCGCGCAGAAGAAGATCTACGCGACGGGCCGGCCCGACGGGACGTGGGTCCGCTCGCGGAACGCGGCGTGGACGCCGATCGAGGAGGTCGGCATCAATCGCCAGCACGCGGCGTTGATGAAGGAATACTTCTGCGTCGACGGGTACCCGTCGCGCCGCGTCTCCGACATCCTCGCCCGGCTGCGCGTGACGCTGCCGAACACGATTCTTTGAGTCGAGCACCAGGTCACGACACGAGCAGGTTCGTGCGGTGGATCAGCTCGGGCTCGTCGACGAAGCCGAGCAGCTCCGCGATCTTCGGCGACGCATGACCCGCGATGCGCCGCGCATCGCCGCTCGCGTAGTTGACGATGCCGCGCGCGACCTCGCGACCGTCGGGCCCGATGCACGCGACGACGTCGCCGCGCGCGAAACTGCCGTCGACCGCCCTGACGCCGATCGGCAGCAGGCTGCGCCCGCCTGACGCGAGCGCCGTGGTGGCGCCGGCGTCGAGCAGCAGCCGACCCGAGACCTGCAGGTGGTCGGCCATCCATTGCTTGCGGGCCGACAGCCGGCCGAGCGGCGCCACGAGCCGCGTGCCGATCGCCTCGCCGCGCGCGAGGCGGATTAGGACGTCGGGTTCGCGGCCCCAGGCTATCAGCGTGTGCGCGCCGCTCGACGCCGCACGCTTCGCGGCGAGCACCTTCGTCAGCATCCCGCCGCGGCCGATCGCGCTGCCGGCATCGCCCGCCATCGCCTCGAGCGCCGGGTCGCCGGCGCGTCCTTCGGCGATCAGCTGCGCGCCGGGGTCGTGCCGCGGGTCGGCGCTGTAGAGCCCGGCCTGGTCGGTCAGGATGACGAGCGCATCGGCCTCGATCAGGTTCGCGACCAGCGCGCCCAGCGTGTCGTTGTCGCCGAACTTGATCTCGTCGGTCACGACGGTGTCGTTCTCGTTGATGATCGGCACGATCGCGAGGCCGAGCAGCGTCATCAAGGTCGAGCGCGCGTTGAGGTAGCGGCTGCGGTCGGCGAGGTCGGCGTGGGTCAGCAGCACCTGCGCCGTGCCGATGCCGTGCGCCGAGAAACTGCTTTCGTACGCCTGCACGAGGCCCATCTGGCCGACCGCGGCGGCTGCCTGCAGCTCGTGCATCGCGGTCGGTCGCTTCGTCCAGCCGAGCCGGGCGATGCCTTCGGCGATGGCGCCCGACGACACCAGCACGACCTCCTTCTTCAGCGCCCGCAACGCGGCGAGCTGCGCGGCCCACTGCGCGATCGCGGCACGGTCGAGGCCGCGACCGCCGTCGGTGACGAGCGTGCTGCCGACCTTGACGACAATGCGCTTCGCGCCTTCGAGACGATTCACACCTGCTCAGTCGGCGATGCGGGCGAAGCGCGGATCGTCGGGCTCGATGCCGCCCGCATCGACGTCGCCGGGCGCGAAGTCCTCGGGATGCGCGGCGCGGCGTTGCGCGGACAGGTGCCGCTCGATCGCCTGGATCAGCGCCTCGCATCCGGCGCGCGTGAGCGCCGAGATCGCGAACACCGGTCCCTTCCACTTGAACCGCTTGACGAAGTCGGCGACCCGCTTCGCGGCCTCGGCCTCGTCGATCATGTCGAGCTTGTTCAGCACGAGCCAGCGCGGCTTCGCGGCGAGGTCGGCGTCGTACTTCGCGAGCTCGGCGACGATCGCCTTCGCCTCGCGGACCGGGTCGACGGCCGCGTCGAACGGCGCGAGGTCGACGACGTGCAGCAACAGCCCGGTGCGCTGCAGATGGCGCAGGAACTGATGGCCGAGTCCGGCGCCGTCGGCCGCGCCTTCGATCAACCCCGGCACGTCGGCGATCACGAAGCTGCGCTCGGGCCCGACGCGCACGACGCCCAGGTTCGGATGCAGCGTCGTGAACGGGTAGTCGGCGATCTTCGGCCGCGCGTTCGAGACCGCCGCGATGAATGTCGACTTGCCGGCGTTGGGCATCCCGAGCAGGCCGACGTCCGCGAGCACCTTCAACTCGAGCTTCAGGTGCCGCTCCTGACCGGGCTCGCCGTCGGTCTGCTGGCGCGGCGACCGGTTGGTGCTCGACTTGAAGTGGATGTTGCCGAGGCCGCCCTTGCCGCCCTTCGCGAGCAGCGCGACCTGGCCGTGCTCGGTCAGGTCGGCGACCGGCTCGACGGTGTCG
>CAXTDA010000131.1:7271-9312 GCA_964242935.1 uncultured Burkholderiaceae bacterium
GCCCGCCGGCCGGGCGCGGGGCGCGGGGGGGGTGGGGGGTGTGGCCCGCGACCGGCTCGACGGTGTCGAGCTCGGTGATCAGCGTGCCGACCGGCATCCGGAGCGTGATGTCGTCGGCGCCCTTGCCGTAGCAGTCGGAGCCGCGTCCGTGTTCGCCCTTCTTCGCGCGGTGCAGCTTCGCGTAGCGGTAGTCGACGAGCGTGTTGATGTTGCGATCGGCGATGGCGAACACGTCGCCGCCGCGGCCGCCGTCACCGCCGTCGGGACCGCCGAACGGGATGAACTTCTCGCGACGGAAGCTCGCGATGCCGTTGCCGCCGTCGCCGGCGACGACGTCGATCTTCGCTTCGTCGATGAATTTCATGAGAACGCCCTGCGCGAAAAAGAAAAGCCCCGCGACCGCGGGGCTTCGCTGTTCCCGCTCGGCCGCGCGTTACGCGACGACCGGCTCGACGTTGACGAGGTGACGCTTCGTCGAGCCCTTGAAGCCGAAGTTGACGGTGCCGTCGACCAGCGCGTACAGCGTGTGGTCCTTGCCGATGCCGACGTTGACGCCCGGGTGCAGCTTCGTGCCGCGCTGACGGATGATGATGCCGCCCGCGTTGATTGCCTGGCCGCCGTAGACCTTGACGCCGAGGCGCTTCGATTCGGAGTCGCGACCGTTCCGCGAGCTGCCGCCTGCTTTCTTGTGTGCCATGGTGGACTGCTCCTCAGGCGGCCGCGGCGGTTGCCGTGGCGCCGCTGATCGTGCCGATCTGGACCTCGGTGTAATCCTGGCGATGGCCCTGACGCTTCTGGTAGTGCTTGCGTCGACGCATCTTGAAGATCCGGACCTTGTCGTGACGACCCTGGGAGAGAACCGTCGCCGTGACCGTGGCACCCGCGACGAGCGGCTGACCGAACTGAATCGATTCGCCGATGCCGACCGCGAGGACCTGGTCGAGCGTGATTTCCGTTCCCACGTCCGCCGGTATCTGTTCTATTTTCAATTTTTCGCCGGCGACGACCTTGTACTGCTTGCCGCCGGTTTTGATGACCGCGTACATGTTGGACCTCTGATTGAATGAAGCCGGCGCGTGACCGCGGCGCAGGAAGCTGCCGGGAGGGCGGATTCGAGGAAACCCGCGATCATACATTCGGGCTCCCGGATGGTCAACGGGCGAAACGGGTCGCCGCCGGGCCGACGACGAGGCATGGCATATAATTTTCGCCCGCTTCCCCGTTGTCGACCGACGGCACCCGCCGATCTTCCCGAGCCGTCCATCTTGAACGCCTACAACGACAGCGTCGAAGCGTCCGACCTCGCGATCGCGAAGCCACAGGCGTCGTCGGTACTGGCGCCGGTCGCCGACGACATGAAGGCGATGGACGCGCTGATCCGCACGCGGCTGCGATCGGACGTCGTCCTCGTCAACCAGGTCGCCGAATACATCGTCGGTGCCGGCGGCAAGCGGCTGCGTCCGGCGCTGCTGCTGCTGATCGCCGGCGCGCTCGACTACCGCGGGCCGCATCGCCTGGTCCTCGCCGCGGTCGTCGAGTTCATCCACACCGCGACGCTGCTGCACGACGACGTCGTCGACGAGTCGGACCTCCGGCGCGGCCGGCAGACCGCGAACGCGCTGTTCGGCAACGCCGCATCGGTGCTGGTCGGCGACTTTCTCTACTCGCGCTCGTTCCAGATGATGGTCGACGTCGGCAGCCTGCCGGTGATGCGCACGCTCGCCGATGCCACCAACGTGATCGCTGAAGGCGAGGTCCTGCAGCTGCTCAACATCCACGACCCGGACGTCGACGAGAAGCGCTACATGCAGGTGATCCGCTACAAGACCGCGAAGCTGTTCGAGGCTTCGGCGCGGCTCGCCGCGATCCTCGCCGGCTGTTCCGAGGCCGAGCAGGAGCCGTGGGCCGAGTTCGGCCGGCGCATCGGGACGGCGTTCCAGCTCGTCGACGACGTGCTCGACTACTCCGGCGTGACGGCCGAGATCGGCAAGAACGTCGGCGACGACCTCCGCGAAGGTAAGCCGACGCTGCCGCTGATCTA
>CAXTDA010000132.1:0-9299 GCA_964242935.1 uncultured Burkholderiaceae bacterium
CGATGGCGAACAGCGCGTCCGGTCGCAGCAGCAGCACGCTGGGCGTCGTGTTGCGCGCCGCGGCGAAGGCGACCGGCACCGCCATCGCCGCGCCGAGCGCGGTGCCGAGCGTCGCCATGTTGAGCGTGTCCCAAAGCGGCCGCCACAGCACCGACAGGTACGACCAGCGCGGCGGCACCATGCGGCCGCCGATGTCGGCCGCCTGCGTCGGCGCGTCGGCGACGAACGACCAGATCGTGTCCTTCGTCATCTGCTGCCAGCAGAACACGGTCAGCGCGACGAGCGCGAGCCACGCGAACCAAGCCAGCAGCCGCGCGCGCGGTGTGCGATGGGTCCATGTGCGCGTGACTGCGCGCTTCACTGCGCCCACCGTCGCAGGTGACTCGATCCGTACTCGGCCGCCATCACGACGACGATGACGATCGCGAGGATCGCCGCGGCCACGTCGAACTCGTAGCGGTCGATCGCCGTGTTGAGCGTCGCGCCGATGCCGCCGGCGCCGACGATGCCGATCACCGCCGACTCGCGGAAGTTGATATCGAGCCGGTAGAGGCACAACCCGATCAGCCGCGGCATCACCTGCGGCCGCACCGCGTACTCGAGGCGCTGCAGCCACGTCCCGCCGACCGCGGTGATCGCCTCGACCTGCGCGGCGTCGAGGTCCTCGATGTCCTCGGCGAGCAGCTTCGCGAGGAAGCCGATGGTCGCGAACGTGATCGTGAGGAATCCCGCGAACGGGCCGAAGCCGACCATCGCGACGAACAGGATCGCGACGATGATCTCCTGCAGGCTCCGCGACACCGCGACGATCGCGCGGCAGGCGAGGTAGACCAGCGGATGGACGAGGTTGCGCGCGGCGCCGATGCCGATCGGGATCGACAGCAGCACGCCGGCGACCGTCGCGCACACCGTCATCGTCAGGCTCTCGCGCATCCCCGCGACGATCTCGCTCCATCGGGCGCCGAAGTTCGGATGCAGGAACGCGACGACGAGGCGCCAGCCCTTCTCGAAGCCCTGCGCGACGCGCGCCCAGTTGACGTCGACCGAGCGGATCGCGAGCACGAGATAGACGGCCACGGCGACCCCCACCGCGGCGCGGAGCCGCGCATTGCGGATCACGCGCGGACGGGACCAGGTGTGGGCCGTCGGGCGCGACCCGGGACCGTTCATCAAGCGCTCTCGAGCCGGTCGCGATCGATCGCGACCGCCGCCCGCGGCGCGTCGCGGTCGTCGTCCGGGGTGTCGTCACCGCGCGGCTCGCTCCAATCCTCCTCGCCGTAGATCGCCGTCAACACGGCCGGCGTCAGCCCGTCGGGTGCGCCGTCATGGACGACGCGGCCCGCCTTCAGGCCGATCACGCGCTCGACGAAGCGCTGCGCGAGCTGCACGTCGTGGATGTTGATCACCGCCGCGAGGCCGCGCTCGGCGCAGAGCTCGGACAGGAGCCGCATGATCTGCCTCGACGTCTTCGGGTCGAGGCTCGCGGTCGGCTCGTCGACCAGCAGCAGGTCGGGCGCCTGCATTAACGCGCGCGCGATGCCGACGCGTTGGCGTTGCCCGCCGGACAACGCGTCGGCGCGCTGGTCGACGAAGCCCGCGAGGCCGACGCGATCGAGGAGCTCGAACGCGCGCTCGATGTCGGCGGCGGGGAAGCGCCGCAGGAAGCCGGCCCAGAAGCCGACGGTGCCGAGCCGGCCCGACAGCACGTTCTCCATCACGGTCAACCGTTCGACGAGCGCGAACTCCTGGAAGATCATCCCGATGCGGCGGCGTGCGAGGCGAAGCGGTCTGCGGCCGAGCGCGGTGACGTCGAGCCCGTCGAGCAGCACCTGCCCCGACGTCGGCTCGACCAGCCGGTTGATGCAGCGGATCAGCGTCGACTTGCCGGCCCCCGACGGACCGATCAACGCGACGATCTGGCCCGCGGGGACGTCGAACGAGACGCCGTCGAGCGCGAGCGCGTCGCGGCCGTAGCGCTTGGTCAGGGCGACGAGTTGCAGCATCGAAAGAGTCCGGGTCGCATGGAACCGTCCTTCCCGCGAACGCGGGAACCCGGCGCCGTCGTCAGCGACCGCCCCTCACTTGCACTCGTACGACACGTTCATCGCCGCATCGACGCTGCGCACCATCTCCCAGTCCTTCTGATAGGTGATCGGCGCGAACTTCGTCACGCCCTGCTTGCTGAACTCCTTCTCGAGCTCCGTCCCCTTCCACGGGAACGTGAAGAACGCCTCCTGCACCTTCTTCGCGAGCTCCGGCTTCAGGTTGTACGCATAACCGTATCCGGTCGTCGGGAACGTCTTCGACTTGTAGATCGAGACGAGCTGCTCCTTCTTGACGACGCCGCGGTCGATCATCCGGTGCATGACCTCGTTCGCGATCGCCGCCGCGTCGTAGTCCTTGTTCGCGACGCCGAGGATCGAGTTGTCGTGCTTGCCCGAGAACGCGACGACGTAGTCCTTGCCGGCCTCGAGCTTGTACTCGCTCTTCAGCAGCGCAGACGGCGCCTTGAACCCGGAGTTCGACGTCTCTGCGGTGAACGCGAGCTTCCTCCCCCTCAGGTCGGCGATCTTCGTGATGCCGCTGCCGGGGTACGTGATGATCTCCATCTCGTAGCCGAACTGGCCGCCGTCACCGGCCATGATCGCGAACGGCACGAAGCCCGCGCAGTTCACCGCGAGCGGCGTCGCGCCGGTGTTGAAGCCGGCGACGTGCAGGCGGCCGGCGCGCATCGCCTCGATCTGCGCGGCGTTCGACTGCACCGGGAAGAACTGCACGCGCTTCCCGGTCGTCTTCTCCATGTGCCTGATGAAGTCGTCCCAGACCTTCGCGTAGACCGCGGGATCCTCGACCGGCGTGTACGCGAAGATCAGCGTCGACGGATCGACGAGCTTGCCGGGGTCGGTCGGCGCGTCGGCGACGAGATCGCCGTTCGCGTCCTGGAAGCGCGCGGTGTCGAGCGCGTGAGCCGGCCACGCGCACAGCAACGACACGCCGACCAGGACGGCATTGCGATAGAGCGATGTAGCGTTCATGGATCGTCTCCGAGCTTCTTCTGGGACCGCACGCTAACAGCGTTCCGACGTCCCGAACAACCACGACCGCGTCGTCGACGCCATTGACACGGCGCCGGCCATCCATCTATAGTTCACCGCATGGTGAACCATGAGGCCCGTCTCGATCGCGTGTTCGGCGCGCTGACGAACCCGACGCGGCGCGCGATCCTTTGCCAGCTCGAGCAGGGCGGCGCGGCGTCCGTCAGCGAGCTCGCGGCGCCGTCGGCGCTGAAGCTGCCCACGGTGATGAAGCACCTCGACGTCCTCGAACAGGCCGGGCTGATCACGCGCGCCAAGACCGGACGGACGATGTTCGTGCAGCTCGCGCCCGCCCCGATGGCCGCCGCGTCGGCGTGGCTCGGTCGCTACGAGCGGTTCTGGTCGGGCAGCATCGACCGCCTCGCCGAACATGCGGAACGCGAGGAGCGCCGCATCCGGAAGTCGAAGAAGTGACGAGCCTGACGATCGTCCGTCGCATCGCGGCGCGTCCGTCGATCGTGTTCGACGCGATGACGACGCCCGAGGGCATCGCGCAGTGGTGGGGCCCGGACGCGGGTCCGGTGCTCGACGCCGAAGTCGACCTGCGCGTCGGCGGCCGCTTCCGCGTGCGCTTTCGTACGCTCGACGGCAGCGAACACGAGAGCCGCGGCGAGTACCTCGAGATCGAGCGGCCGGCGCGGGTCGTCAGCACCTGGACGTGGCTCGGCGACGAGAGCGTCGGCGAATCGCGGATCGAGATCGACCTTCGCGCCATCGAGACCGGCACCGAACTCACGTTCACGCACGCGTTGCTCGCCGACGACGACGAGCGCCGCGGGCACGAGGAAGGCTGGAACGGCGCGTTCGACAAGCTGCAACGGTTCGTCCAGACGGCATCGACCCACGATGCGGGAGAGCGCGCCGGATAGACGACTTCTTGTGCCCACGGCCGCCCTCGAGCACGGTGGCGCGCCGATCGAGCACCGACCAGGAGACCCAAGCATGCAGAAGATCTCGCCGTTCCTGTGGTACGCCGAGAAGGCGGACGAAGCCGCCGCGTTCTACGTCTCGATCTTTCCCGACTCGCGGATCGACCGCGTCGTCGAGATGCCGAGCGAGTCGCCGAGTGGCCCGCCCGGCTCGGTCAAGGTCGTCGACTTCACGCTGTCCGGCCAGTCGTTCACCGCGATGACCGCCGGACCGATGGACCCCTTCAACCACGCGATCTCGTTCGCGGTCGACTGCGCGGACCAGGCCGAGGTCGACCGCTATTGGGACGCGCTGATGGAAGGCGGCGGCAGCCCCGAGCAGTGCGGCTGGCTGAAGGATCGCTACGGCGTGTCGTGGCAGATCATCCCGCGCGCGATGATCGACATGATGGCATCGCCCGACCGCGCGAAGGCGAAGCGGGCGACCGACGCGATGCTGACGATGGTGAAGCTGGACGTGGCGGCATTGCAGGCGGCGTTCGATGGCGCCTAGAGGTCAATCGATCTCGCCCGAACTCGAGCGCTCGATGTGGCGTCAGGTGCTTGCAACCGGCACCTTCTTGAACAGGTTGATGTTCGTCGCTTCGTAGCCGAGCCTGGCATAAAACTCACGGGCGCCCTGGTTGTGCCCGAACACATGCAACGCGACGCCGGTCAGGCCGCAGCTACCGGCCTCGGCCTCGAGCGCCTTGAAAGCCTGCGACGCGTAACCCCTTCGCCGATGGAGCGACTCGACCAGGACGTCGTACACATAGGCGATGCGTTGATCTGCCCGTTCCTGGACGGCGTACCAGAGCATGCCGATGTTCGTCTGCGTCGCGGCGTCCCGCAAAGCGAACAGGAAATGTTCCGGTGTTGCAAGGCCCGCCGGCAGCAGCTCCTCGTACGCCTGCCGCGACAGCTCCAGCGAAGACGCCGCCGGCCATTGCCCCGACTCCACCTTGTCTCGAGCGTACTCAGGAATGGCTCGCTCGATATAGGCAGCGAATTCCTCTGCGTTCATGGGCACTAGGATGATTATGGCGGTGCCTCCGGATCGCTCACGACCAGTGCGTGCAACAGCGACAGGATTCGATGGAGTCGTCAGCGATCATGTTGCGAGTGCCTTCGCATAGATCGCGATCTTCGTATCGATTGGCCCATAGCGGTGCGGCTTGACCTCGCCAGTCGGCTGGAATCCGCTCTTCAGCCAGAACCGTCTGGCTGCCTCGTTTTCTTGAAGAACACCGATTCGCACCGTGTCGCACTTCCAGGTCAGTGCTTCACGACAGATCGCCTCGAAGGAAGAACCGCCTATTCCAAGACGCTGATGGCTCTCGGCAACGAGAAGCAACCCGATGTGGGCGGTCGTGCCCGTCGGGAACCCTCGAATGACATCTGCGCAGCCGACCATGACGCCGCCCACATGAAGGCCGTAGACGAACTTGTCTTCGTATTGCTTGCCGGACGGCAGGATTGTAATAAGGCTCAGCGCATCCGACTGGCCAACAGGAAGGCCGGTCACCATCGCCGCATAGGCGGGGGCGCCCTCCAGCACTCGCTGCAGCGCGGTCATCTCGTCCGGCTCACCCTTCACGAGCCGCAACTCCACGGCGCCTGGTTCAAAGAGGTTGCCGATGTCGACCGGTCTCACGGCGCGAAAACTCACTGTCCCGGCGGCGGTTCCCAGAGCTCGACCTTGTTGCCCTCGGGATCCAGGACCCAGCCGAACTTCCCGTACCCCGAGTCGTCCGTGTTCTCGAGAACCTCGCATCCTTCATCGCGGAGCGCCTGAAGGACGGCCGCCAGGTCCTCGACGCGATAGTTGATCATGAAGGTCGACTTGCCCGGCGCGAACGGCTCCTGATCGGCCGCGCCTATCGACCACACGGTCGTTCCCCCGGTCGGAGTGCCCGAGGGGTCGGCCCACGCGAACGCCGTGCCGCCCCAGTCCTGGACGTCGATGCCGAGGTGCTGCCGGTACCAGGCGCGCAATGCCACCGGATCGCTCGCAGAGAAGAAGATGCCACCGATCCCTGTCACTCGCTTCATTCGAACCTTTCGATCGCGACCGGGTTGGAGCGTACGCGGCATGCCGCCGTCACTCCCATGCCGACGCGGAGGGGCTCACCGCGAACGGCGATCTACACCTGTCCGCAACGGCATCGTCCCGAAAGCATCGCGTCAGCTGCAGGACGAGCCGGCGCTGCTCGAACAACTCGCCGCACTCGACGACGCCGCGGTACTGGCGGCAACGATCGCGGCCATGGCCGATGCGTCCTCCGCGGACGTGCGACAGATCGATCCCGTCGCGCCGGACCTCGTTCTGCGATGCGCTGCGAGCGAGTAGAGCAACACGGCGGCGACGAGCGAGAAAGCCAGAAGCAGCGAAAGCGCGATGACGAGACGCATGGTCGGTGACCTCCGATGAGGGACGGCGACGTCACGCGAGTGTGCCTCAGGCGGGACGGACGCGCACCTTAGTTCACCATATGGCAAACTATGAGGACACCAACTGCGGAGCCGAACATGAAATTCATGATTTTGGTCAAGTCCGACCCCGATCTCGAAGCGCGCCTCGCGGCGATGAGCGAGTCGCAGATGGCGGATTCGATGGCTGCGATGGACGTCTTCAACGACGAGCTCAGGAAGGCCGGCGTACTGAGGGACTGCGACGGGCTGCGCCCGAGCCGCGAAGGCAAGCGGGTGCGCTTCGACGGCGAGTCGCGGACGGTCGTCGACGGACCGTTCACCGGCGACCTGGTTGCCGGCTACTGGTTCTGGGAGCTGCCTTCCATCGAAGAGGCGGTCGCGTGGGTCAAGCGTTGCCCCAACCCGATGCCCGTGGCGTCGGAAATCGAGATCCGGCCGATCTGAGGACGGGCGGGTCGGCCGCGTCGCGGAAGACCGCATTCATGAACGGGTTCGACGAGCACTCGCCGGGCCGGGAACGAGAAGACGCTTCGGCGCTTTTCGGGCCCACGACTGCTGCAGCAACTCCTTGACCAGCGCCGCCGTGGCCTTCGGCAACGCGACTCGAAGACCCACTACCCGCTTGCCCCAGGTCAGGTTTTCCAGCGGCCCGGGATCGAGCGCCATGGCGAGTTGACGCTGCCCTTCGTCCACGAAGACATGCAGGTGCTCACCGTCCGGCGGGGCGGTCGCGAAGATCCTGCCGGCCACGCGAAATGAAATGAACGCGAAATGGGGTTCCTCGGTGACGGACGGTAGCGACATGGCAATCCGGCGCGCTTGCTCCAGCTTCATGGCCCCTCGACGACCGCATTCGGCCGCACCCAAGATCATCCGCTCGATGGCCCGTCGACCTCACCGGCACCTCGCGTACATGTAGCACGCCCTCGGCTCCCTGCTCAAGTTCGGATGAACGTTGAAACGTTCGTGCCGCCCTTCGCGAGAAAACCCGGCCTTCTCGAGCACTCGCTGCGAAGGGACGTTCTCAATGTCGCAGAATGCCTGGACACGGAAGAACTCCGGTTGCTCCAGTGCAAGCGATGTGAGGGCACGAAGCGCTTCAGGCATATAGCCCCGCCCCCAGAACCGCGGCGCGAGAACGTAACCGAGATCGACCAGATGGCCCTTGGGCCGTGCCTCGAGCATCCCGATCGGCGTTTCCGGGTTTCGCTGCTCCGCTAGCACGTACGGAAAGCGGGCACCGCCGATCACCGCCGCTATGCATTCCGCGATAAACGTCTCGGTGTCCGCGAGCCGGGTATGCGGAACCCACATCATGTAGCGGGAGACCTCCGGATCGGCCGTATAGGCCGTGAATAGGCCGGATGCATCCGAAGGCGTTGGGAGTCGAGCCTGAAGCCGCGTCGTGACGAAGAACTCGGGAAGCATGCTGATCGAGCCGGATCGAGCTTCAAGCACCGGCATACGAGCGCCCTGAGGGAACCAGTCGGCGCTTGACAAGAAGCAAGCCGACGAGCAGCAGAGCCAAGCCGGAAACGACCTCGAACCAGACGGTGAGGTTCGTCGCCAAGCTGTGCTCCGAGCACAAGGCCAGGGTGTAGTGCCCCAGTCCATCGAGCCCGAAAGCGCCATAGATCGCCAACAACACGGCCGAAGCGGCCTAATAGCCCGCTCGGCCAACCGCGATGGCCAGCAAGCCAACAGTCCAGATGGCAAGCCACGCCAGGCAGACCGTCTCACGGGTGAGCCATCGCGGCAGGTTCGGGTAGAAGGCGATGAATTCGGCGTTGTGCGCGAAGTGCATGAAGCTTGCGACGAAGTAAACGCCGAACAGCAGCCAGACCGGGCGCGGGAAGATGGTTTGCATGGAGACGGCTGTTCTCTGTCCTGTCGACTAACGACTTACTTCAACAGGCGGCCCGGCGCGACGGTATCGCTGCATCCCATTCTGCGCCAGGCTCGATACTCTTTTCAGCCATGAAGCACCGCACTCCCGCTGTTTCCAAGCGGTCGAGCAACGCAGCAGCGGTATCTCCATCGAGTTGCGTGTAGCTCATGAATAGCTCGTGTTCGATGTCGCTCGCGGCTGATCCCCTTTCCCCCGATGACGCGAACAGGCTTTATGGCTTCTCATTGTGCGGCTCGCTGAGGTACGACCCTCGACAATCGCGCCGCCGCCAACCGCGCGCGTGGTGTGGCTCACGACGTGGGGGTCACCCCGCCGCTCGCCACCGCGCGTCATGCGACCACGTCACCGGCACTCGTAATTGACCCCCATCGCCCGATCGATCCGCAGCACCGGCGCCCAGGTCGTTCGATAGTCGATCGTCTGGAAATGCTGCTCGCCGTCGAGACCGAACTCGCGCGCCATGTCGCTGCCGGCCCAGGGAAACGTCAGGAAGGCCGCGCGGATCCTGTCGGCGAGCGCCGGCGCGAGGTCGTGCGCGTAGCCGTAGCCGACCCCCGGGAATTCGGCCGACCGATAGAGCGACACGAACTGGTCGCGCCGCACGACACCGCGGTCGACCATTGCGCGCAGCACGCTGGTCGAGATCGCGGCGGCGTCGTAGTCGCGGTTCGCGACGCCGAGGATCGAGTGGTCGTGCTTGCCGGAAAAGACGGCCGTGTAGTCGCGGCCCGCCTCGAAGTTCAGGGTCTCGCGCAGCAGCAACGCAGGCACCTTGTAGCCCGAGTTCGAGGTCTCGCTCGTGAAGGCGATCCGCCGACCGGCCAGGTCCGACAGCTTCGTGATTCCGCTGTCCGGCGACGTGACGATCTCCATCTGGTAGCCGGACCGCCCGTTCGCATCGGCCATCACGGCGAACGGGACGAAGCCGGCACACGCCACCGCCAGCGGCGTCGC
>CAXTDA010000133.1:0-9234 GCA_964242935.1 uncultured Burkholderiaceae bacterium
CGTGGTTCTCGGGACTGTTCTACCTGCCGCGCCTGTTCGTCAACCTCGCGCTCGAGGGCGACGGGCCGGCGCGCGGCCGGTTGCTGACGATGGCGCGAAAGCTGTTCCGCTTCACCACCATCCTCGCGATCCCTGCGGTGCTGTTCGGCGCCTGGCTCTTCGCGGGCTACGGCATCGGTCTTCGCGGCGGCGGCAATGGATGGATGCACGCGAAGCTGGTCCTGGTGCTCGGCGTGATCGCCTATCACGTGACGTGCGGCATCCTGCTCGGCCGCTTCGAACGCGGTACCAGCCGACGGTCGGACCGCTTCTTCCGCGTCTTCAACGAGTCGTCGGTGCTGCTGTTCGCGGCGATCGTGATCCTCGTGATCGTGAAGCCGTTCTGATGGGCGTCGATCGCTCGGCCGCGGCGTGCTTCGCGCCCTGCCCGCGCGGACTCGAGGAGGTGCTCGTCGACGAGCTGCGCGAGCTCGGCATCGGCGCCGCGCGCGCTACCGCCGGCGGCGTCCACTTCGACGCCTCGTGGCCCGACGCCTGGCGGATCAACCTGCACTCGCGGATCGCGAGCCGCGTGCTGGTGCGCGTGGCCGAAGGAGGGTACCGCACCGAAGACGACATCCATCGGCTCGCGCATGCGCAGGACTGGACGCGCTGGTTCGACGCGTCGCAGACGCTCCGCGTCGACACGACCGCCGGCAGCGGCCGAAACAAGAGCGGCCTCAAAAGCCTCGAGTTCGTCACGTTGCGCGTCAAGGACGGCATCTGCGACCGCTTCCGCGACGCGGTCGGCATCCGGCCGAGCGTCGACACCCGTGCGCCCGACGTGCGCGTCTTCGCGTATCTCGACGCGACCACCTGCACGCTGTACCTCGACACGAGCGGCGAGCCGCTCTTCAAGCGCGGGTGGCGCACCGAGACCGGCGACGCGCCGCTCCGCGAGAACCTCGCGGCCGGCATCCTGCGACTCGCCGGATGGAAGCCCGGCATGGCCCTGCTCGACCCGATGTGCGGCAGCGGCAGCTTCGTCGTCGAGGCCGTGCAGACCGCGTTGAAGATCGCCCCCGGCGAGACGCGCTGGTTCGGCTTCGAGAAGCTGAAGAACTTCGACCGCGACGCTTGGGAGCGAATGCGGAGCGACGCCGCGTCGCACCCGGACGACGACGACCTCGCGGCCGCCGCGCTGGTCCGCGGCAGCGACGTCTCCGGCGACGCGGTCGCGATCGCGCGCGGCAACCTCGAGCGGGCCGGCATCGCGAGCGACCTCGCGGCGGTCATCGCGCCGAAGCAGATCGACGCGCGGCAGGTCAAGCCGCACGCCGAGCACGGCATCGTCGTCGTCAACCCGCCGTATGGCGCGCGCCTCGCGATCCGCGGCGAACGAAGGAGCGACGGCAATGCGCGCGGCGACCAGGGCGACGACGCCGAGCTCGCCGCGTTCTTCGGCGAGTTCGGCGACACCCTGAAGCAGCGCTTCGCCGGCTGGACCTGCCACATCCTGTCTTCCGACATGAACCTGCAGCGCAAGCTCCGCCTGTCGCCGGACCGCCGGGTCGTGCTGTTCAACGGCGCGATCGAATGCCGGCTGTTCCGCTTCGCGGTCGTCGCGGGACAGCACCGGTAGTCGCCTGTCCCGCGCATTCTCGGCACAGGCGACCCGGGCCGTCAGGCCATCTCGAGCGGACGGCTCTCGACGACGCGAGACGGAGGGGCGACGGGCTTGACGGTGTCTCCCGGCGCCCGTGCCGGATCGACGTAACGCAGCAGCTGCGTCATCGTCGCCGGCCCGCCCCAGATCGGCTGCCAGCCGTCGTGCGCATGGCGGGACAGGACCGACTCGACGTCCGACTCCATCAGCCCGTAGAACACCTCGGTGACGATGCGGCCGCCGACACCGCGAAGCCGCGTGCCGGCGCAACGGGTCTGCGCGAGTTCGTCGCGGTTCGCGGCGGCGACCGTCATCGGGTCGGTCCCGGGTGCGGCCGGCCCGAACGGGTCGCCGTTCACGTCGAGGCCGAGCAGCTGGTTTTGCGTGAGATCGACCGGCTTCCCGTCCGCTCCGCGCTTCTCGAGCCAGACGTCGACCAGCGGCGTCTGCGCCTCGGCGAGGATGTAGAACCAGAGCGGCGTGTCGTCGTCGAAGGCCGGCCCGATCGGCTGACCGTCGCGGCCGACGAGCGCAGCGATCGGCGTGAACGTGTAACCCCGGCCGTCGGCGGTCTGGCGGACGTGGCGGACGCAGAGGTACTTGCGGTCCAGCGCGGGCACGCCGAGCGCGGCCGCGCAGGCCTGGCCGCTCGCGAGGCGATAGCGATTGCCGCGGAGCAGGTTGAGGAACGCGAGGGACGGCCCCGGCCCGGCCGGGAAGCCGCGCTCGCTCGCCGGAAGGTCGCCCTTCCCGGCGACCTTCGGCGGCAGGTTCGCCAGCGGGTCGGTGAGGCTCGGGTCGAGCTTGTACGCGTACTGGAGGCGAACGCGCCCGTTGCCGCCCCGTCCCTGTTCGTCGATGTCGTCCGTCTCGCCGACGTTGCTCATCGTCCGCTCGCCCGGTCGCGGCGTGTCGGCCGGAAAGAACCGGCCCCAGTGATCGATGATGTGCGTCGCCGGCAGCGGGTCGAAGCCGACGAGGCTGTCGTCGGGCTTCATGGACGGGTTCGTGAAGATCGGCAGCGCGGTGCCGTTGTCGGGACCGTCTTGGCCGTTCAGGCGGTAGCCGGTGCGCACGCCCGAATGTCCGTAGCGGTACGCGGCGCCGACGAACTCGCGCGGCAGGTTGCGGCGTAGCGGCCCCTTTCCGTACAGCGCGTAGCGATGGTCCTGCGCGAACGCGTCCAGCACCGAGGGGTCAACGATGCGCGGCAGGAAGTCGTCGAGGACGATGCGTTGATAGGCCCAGCGCACCTCGTCGCGCGCGGCCTTGAACAGCGCGCCGCCGCGCAAGTTCGCGTCCTTCGCCGCGAGGTCGGCGACCACCTTGTTGTGGAAACGGATGAAGGTCTGTTGGATCTGGTTGACGATCGAGTTCTCGTCGTTCCGCTTGTCGCCGATGATCGCGCGCCGGTTCGATGCGCGGGCGAGGTCGTGCTCGTCGATGAGCATCGAGGCGCCGGCGTAGACGTCGCTTCCGGAATCCACCGCATACAGGTAGGGCTGGTCGCCCGGGCCGTTGCCGTAGACACAGTCGAGGTCGAAGCGCGGCGAACGGATATTGGTCGGATCGTTCAACGGCTTCGTCGGATCGATCAGGTCCTCGGGGTTCAGCGTCGACGTGGTGTCGAGCGTCAGATCGTGATCGATGAACTGCCCGAAGTACGTATAGCCGGCCGGCACGAACAGGTTCTCCTCGGGATCCGGCCCGTCGGAAAGCGAGTCCTTGTCCATGATCATGCCTTCTGCGAGCGCGCCGAGCTTAATCGGATCGTACGGCGTCGGATGCGGCGGCAGCAGTTGCGTGAACGGGTTGAAGGCGGTGTCCGGGCTGTCGACCTTGCTTGCCTGGCCGTGCCCTTGTTCGATGTCCATGTGATGTCCTTCCGGTGGGTTACGAGGGCCGAAGCACGCGCGCGGACCGACGGCACGCGTCGATGCAGTCGGTGGCCTGGATCGGCACCGACATCGTGAGTCCCGGTGGACCCACGGATCACCTACCGATGGCGTTCGACGACCGATCGTGCGGGCCGGTCGCAGTTGCCCGCGTCGGACGGGCCGCGCACCATACGGCCCTTGTCCGCCTCGCGCTCCCGACGACGAAGAACAAGCGCATGCCCGAAGAGTGGTTGCACGACGTATTCGTTTCGTACGGCCATGCGGACGGGCCGTGGGCGGATCGCGTCCGCGACTCGCTGCGCGCCGCCGATCCGACGCGGCGCATCTTCTTCGACAACCACTCGTTGCGTGCCGGCGATGACTGGGAATCGCGCATTCAGAATGCGCTCGAGGGGTCGCGGCACTTCCTGTTGCTGTGGTCGGACCGCGCGCGTGCATCCGACTGGGTGCAGCGCGAACTGTTCTACTTCATGGCCTCGGCGAAGCCCCGCACCGACCCCCGGCGCCGGCTCGTCTGCCTGAACCTTCAAGGCGCGAACGCGGCGACCCGCGTCTTCCAGCACATCGACGATGCAGGCCTGCAGTCGGAGTACCTGCTGCCGATCGTCGCAGGCGCGGCACCCAGCCCGGCCTGGCGCCAGGCGATGCAGGCAGTCGAGCGGGGGTTCGATGCCGAGCGTCGGTTGCTCGAGGTGGCGCTGGTGGTCCTGACCTTCGCGCGCGACGACGTGGACCGGCTGGAGGCCGACGCGCTGGCCGCCATCGACGCGGACTTCGGGCTGTCCGGTGCCGCCCTCGCGGCGCGCTACGGGGCGACGCGTCGCGACTGGAAGCCGTTCGGCGGCGACGCGACCGTCGAGACGCTGCTGCACGAGACGCGCCGGCAACTCGACGGCGCCATGCCGGGACGTGCGGTGCAGTGGCGCATGCCCCCGGACGCCTTCTGGACCGGTGGGATGCAGGGTGCGCAGGACTTCGTGGACCACGCCTTCAAGCCCGCCGAGCTCAGCGTCCTCGTCGTCGATCCGGTGGCGCTCCATCGAAAGAGCGTCTACCAGCGGCTGATGCTGTTCCAGGACCGCCTCGACAACGGCCGCACCACCATCCTGACGTTGCCGCCCTTCGACACGCCGCCGCGCGTGCAGAGCCTGCGCACGGCGTTGATGACCCACGCGATGCCTTACTTCGATCACTACTTCAAGAGCACCCCGCCGCCGCGTCGCCACGTGGCGGCCCAGTGCGGGTGGAACGTCAGCGATGCCGACGAGATGCGCCGCCTGATTCTCGCCGCCGCCGATACACGCGACCCGCCGGCGACGCGGTCCGACCAGGGTCTCGTCTTCCTGCAGCAACGGGCTCGGCCGTGATCGTCACGTTCTACTCGTTCAAGGGCGGCGTCGGGCGGTCGATGGCGCTCGCCAACATCGGTCGCTGGCTGCAGCTTCGCGGGCTGGACGTCGTCCTGGTGGACTGGGACCTCGAGGCCCCGGGACTCGAGAGTTACTTCCTCGCCGACCCGTCGCAGCGCGCGTCTGCGCGGGGGCGCCTCGGGCTGCTCGACCTGCTCACGACCTACAAGGATCTGTATCCCGGCCTGCCCGGCAGCGCCGCCGGCTCACCGCTCGATGTGGAGGCGTTCGCACGGTTGCTCGACGACGCGTTGCCGCC
The DNA here is from genome assembly GCA_964242935.1 of uncultured Burkholderiaceae bacterium. Lineage (GTDB taxonomy): Bacteria > Pseudomonadota > Gammaproteobacteria > Burkholderiales > Burkholderiaceae_D > CAHJXF01. The sequence goes on from CAXTDA010000133.1 coordinate 5,212, forward strand.
CCTCGACGCGCTGCTGCTCGACCTCTCCGCAGTGCCCGATGCGGCGTCGCCCCCGGTGGCGGATGCGGTCGGCGGGAGGCTGCGACTGCTGACCGCCGGATGTCGCAGCGAGGCCCGCTTCGCGGGCTATGCCGAAGCGGTCCAGTCGTTCGACTGGGCGCGCTTCTACCTGGACTTTCGCGGCACCGCGTATTCGATTGGCTGCGAACGCAGCTGCTGGAGTCGGCCGGCGCCGACATCGTGCTCATCGACGCCCGCACCGGCGTCGCCGAGATGAGCGGCATCTGCACGCGACAGCTCGCCGACGTCGTGCTGGTGCTGTGCGCCCCCAACGACCAGAACCTCGAAGGCGTGGAGATGATGGCCGAGTCGTTCGTACGGCCCGACGTTTTGTCGGCGCGCGGCGAACGGCGCCTCGACCTCGTGATGGTGCCCGCGCGGATCGACGTCTCCGAAGGCCGGCCGGTCGACGTCTTCGAAGCCAACTTCCGTTCGAAGCTCGACCGGTTCACCCCCGACGCGTTCAAGCGCTTCGGGGCGGCTTTCACCCAGATGCGCATCCCGTACATCTCCGCCTATGCGTTCGCGGAGCGCCTGGCCGTCGGCGAGCCGGAAGGCGTCAAGAGCCTGCAGGAGGCCTATGCCGCCATCGCGACCCACCTGGCGCTGCTGGCACCGTCGCAGAGCGAAGTCAGGCGACGCTGCAAGGCTGAACTGCAGGTTCGGTTCGGCATGCCCACCGTCTTGGTTGGCTCGCTCGACGACGAAGGCGCGGCTTGGGAAGCGGCGTTACGCGAGCGCCTCGAGGACGAGGGGCTCTTCGCCGTCCGACTACCGTCCGGTCCCTTCGACGTGTGGTTCGACACCATTGAAGTGCACGTTGTTGCGGCCACGGCGGCGGCACTCGGCGTACCCACGCCGCTCGGAATGCCGTTGGTGGTCAGCGTCGGTGCCGCTTCGCTTGCCGACGGACGTATCCGTCCGTTGTGGCGCCGCGCGCAGGAGTGCGGCGTCTGCCTGCATCTCGTCGCGGCTCCCGGCACGGCGGTACACGATGCGCCACGGCCGAGATGGCCACAGAAGGCCCGGCTTTGGCAGCCCGACCGCGAATGGGACGAGCTGCTTACCGTCCTGCAGCGCCCCTGCATGGCAATGCCCGTACCGCTGCTCGCGCTGCCGCCGGTGGCGCGGTTGGTCGGCCGGGAAGCCGAGGTTGCCGAGCTCAAGCGCTGGTTGCTCGAGCCGGTCCGTCGCGAACAGGCGGTGGCGTTGCGCGGCATGGCGGGGATCGGCAAGTCGTCGATCGCGCGCGCCATCTGCAACGACGACGACGTGCTGGACCGCTTCGACGACGGCGTGCTGTGGGCGACGCTCGGACATCGCGGCGACCTGACCGCGGCGCTCGCCAAGCTGGTTCGCGCGATGGAGCCGGCCAATGCCGACGAACTCGACCTCGACGAGGCGCGCCGCCGCCTGACCAATCTGCTGCGAGCCAGGCGGTGCCTGGTCGTCTACGACGACGTCGTCGACATCGACCAGATCGAGATGCTGCCGCAAGGCGGCGATGCCTGCCGCGTGCTGATGACGACGAGCTCCACCGCTGTCTCGGAACAGCCCGGCGTCGGCCGGGTAATGGAGATCGTCGCCCTGTCGCGGGCCGCGTCGGTAGAGCTGCTGGGCCCGGACCTGCAGTCCGATCCGGACGAGCTCGCGACCCTCGCCAACCGGCTCGGCGGATCGCCGCTCGCCCTGTCGGTGGCCAGTCGGACCGCTCGTGCCCGCGTGCGTTACGGCGGACAGGAGGGTACCGCGGTCGGCAGCCTGCTCCGGGACCTCGACCAGTCGGGACTGGCCGCGATCGACGCGACTCCCGGGCTGTCGGGGACCGGAACCGTCCTGTCCGCGCTCAACGGCGCGCTCGAATTGCTCGACACCGAAGACCGTGCACGTCTTCCGCTGCTCGCGGCGCTGTCGCCCGGCGCGCCGGTCGACGCCCGCCTCGTCGCCTCGGCATCGAACTGCACGATCGACGAGGCCCGCGCCATGCTGCAACGACTCGCCACCGCATCGCTCGTGCACTTCGATGCGGACGCCGACGTGGTGCGCATCGATCCGCTCGTCCACGAGTTCCTGCGCAGCCTCGAGATCCGCGAGCGCCGCGTCGAGACGACGATGATCGCGTATCGCGGTCCGGCCCGGCAGCGTGGCGTCTACATCAGCTATCGGCGCGAGGACACCGGGCACTACGCGACGCGGCTCTACGACCGCCTGACCCGGCACTTCGGGGTGGACCGTGTGTTCATGGACACGGCGTCGTTACGGCTCGGCGAACCCTTCGCGACCACCATCGCAAGCAATCTTCAGCGCACCGGCGCGATGGTCGTGCTGATCGGGCCGCGTTGGCTGGAAGGGCTCGCGAAGGGCGACGGGCGACTCGACGGTTCGAGCGACTTCGTCTTTCGGGAGGTCTCGACGGCACTCGACCGGAACGTGCCGGTGGTCCCCGTGCTGCTCGACGGAGCACCGATGCCGGCACCAAACGAACTGCCGCCCGCTCTCTCCGAGCTTTTCCTACGGAACTCCGTCGAGATCGCGGCAGCGCAGTTCGAGTCGAATACCGACGCGCTCGTCGGCGCGCTGACGCGCATCCTCGACGCGCAGCCGCCGCCATCTCCTCCGCCCGATCTTTCCGGCGGCGCGCCCGATGTCGCCGTCGGTGTATCCGATCTCTTCGACGGCGGATGGCCCCCTTCCCGGGTCGTACTCGCGCACGAACGCGCGCACGCGCACGACCCGCTCATGACGTCCGCGGCCCCGACGAGCGGCGGCCCGGGCGAGCCCGTGGCGCGCGCGGCGTCCCCGTTCCGGAGACGGTTGGTGTCCATCGGGGTGACGGCAGCGGTGTTGGTGGTCGCCGCGTCGTGGTTCACCCTGAGCGCCACGCCGACGTCCGCGCCCACCGCCGTGTCGACGCAAGGCGCAGCGGACTTCGCACAAGCGGAGGCGCTGTACTTCGGACGCGACGGAACGCGCGATCCGAAGCGGGCGCTGAAGCTCTATCGACAGGCGGCCGAGCTCGGTAACGCCTCGGCGCAGAACAGCCTCGGACGGCTCTACGAGCTGGGCGACGGGGTCGCCCGCGACGAGGCCCAGGCGATCCGCTATTACCGGGACGCCGCACGGCAGGGTCACCCCGATGCGAAGGCGGCACTCGCGCGGCTTCAGGCGCCGCGTTGACGTTCAGGGGAGCAGCCGGCGGGAGAAGAAGAGGGTCCCCGAGATCGGCGTGTCGTGGTACGGCGCGATCGGCCTGAATCCCGCATCACGGTACAGCGCGATGGCGGCCGACATCGTCGGCAGCGTGTCGAGTCGCATCGCGCGGTAGCCGAGGCCTGCCGCGGCGTCGACCACGGCGTCGACGAGGGCGCGACCTAGACCGAGACCGCGCGCGCCCGGCGCGACGTAGAGCCGCTTCATCTCGCAGCAGTCGGCAGCGCTCCGGCGCGCTGCGACGCAGCCGAGCGGCACGCCATCGCTGCGGCGCGCGATGAGCAGCACGCCCTGGGGCGCAAGGTAGTCACCGGGCAACGACGCGAGTTCGGACGCGAGCCCCTGGAACGACAGGTCGACACCGAGCGCCGACGCGTAGTCCGCGATCAGCCGTTTCGTGTCGTCGAGGTCGGCCGCACTGCCGACGATGCGGATCGTGAACGCGCGTGCGGTCCGGTGCTCGGCGCCGGGAAGCGCCACGAGGTCGTCAGCCTTTCAGAAGCTTCTCGATATCGCCCGACAGCGCTTCCGGCTTCGTCGTCGGCGCGTAGCGATCGACGACCTTGCCGTCGCGCGCGACCAGGAACTTGGTGAAGTTCCACTTGATGTCCTTCGTGCCGAGCAACCCGGGCGCCGCCGACTTCAGGTACGCGAACAGCGGATGCGTGCCGGCGCCGTTGACGTCGACCTTCTCGAACATCGGGAACGTGACGCCGTAGTTCTTCTCGCAGAACGCGCCGATCTCGTCGGCCG
>CAXTDA010000134.1:0-4006 GCA_964242935.1 uncultured Burkholderiaceae bacterium
CGTCCAAGATCTACTCCGACGCCGGCATCCCGCAGATCTCGCCGTCGGCGACGAATCCGAAGTACACGCTGCAGGGATTCAAGACGGCGTTCCGCGTCTGCGCCAACGACGCGCAGATCGGCAGCGTGCTCGGCAAGTACGCGGCCAATACGCTGAAGGGCAAGTCGGTCGCGCTGATCGACGACAAGTCGGCCTACGGCGAGGGCATCGCGACCGAGTTCAAGAAGGGCGCGTCGGGGGCGGGTGCGAAGGTCGTCGCGACCGAGCACACCAACGACAAGGCGACCGACTTCCAGGCCATCCTGACGAACGTCAAGGGCAAGAAGCCCGACGTCGTGTTCTACGGCGGCATGGACGCGCAGGCCGGCCCGATGCTGCGCCAGATGAAGCAGCTCGGCATCAACGCGAAGTTCATGGGCGGCGACGGCATCTGCTCGACGTCGCTGAAGGACCTGGCGGGCGACGGCATGACCGACGGCAACGTGATCTGCGCGGAAGCGGGCGGCATTCCGAAGGGCAAGGAAGGTCCGATGGACGACTTCAAGGCCAAGTACAAGGCCAAGTTCGGTACCGACGTCGAGATCTATGCGCCGTACGTCTACGACGCCGTGATGGTGATGGCCGACGCGATGGTCAAGGCCAAGTCGTCCGATCCGGCGAAGTACCTCCCGGAGCTCGCGAAGGAAGACTACACGGGCATTACCGGCCAGATCTCGTTCGACGACAAGGGCGACATCAAGAACGGCGCGATGACGCTCTACACGTACAAGGGCGGCAAGAAGGAGATCCTCGAAGTCGTCCGCTGAACGTTTTCCAGCGAACGAACCAACCGCCCTTCGGGGCGGTTTTCGCTTCTGCGGCTTGTACCGCGACGGCCTGCAACGGCGCCGCGACGAGAGCGCGACCCTCGATGTCGTCGTTCCCGCGAACCTCGAGTTTCTCCCCGGACTGCCGATGACCTGAGGGCGGGCAGAACGGCGATGTCTCGTCGTCCCTGCGCGAGCGTCGCCGCTGCACAACGCGACAGGCCGGGGCGACGGATGCCTCGGCTATATTCGACGGTCGGTTCTGGAGGCTTGCCCATGTGGTTCCTCGCAGTCGGTGTGGTGCTGCTGCTGATGAAGTGGTTCGAGTTCGGACCGGTCGGCCACTGGTCGTGGTGGATCGTGCTGCTGCCGTTCGGCCTCGCGCTCGCGTGGTTCGAGGTGATCGAGCCCTACTTCGGGCTCGACCGGAAGAAGGCGCACGACGACGTCGAGAAGGTGAAGGCCGAGCGCATCAAGAAGACGCTCGGCGGCGGTGTCGGCAAGCGTTGACCTGCGGCACCGCGCCGCGGACGTTCAGCCGTCGGTGACGGCACCGCGGCTCGCCGACGAAGCGAGCTTCGCGAACTTGGCCAGCACGCCGCGCGAATAACGCGGCGGTGGCTGTACCCAGCGCGCGCGACGCGCGTCGATCTCGGCGTCGTCGACGTTCAGTTGCAGCAGCAGGCGGTCGGCATCGATCGTGATCGAGTCGCCTTCATCGATGAGACCGATCACGCCGCCGACGTAGGCCTCCGGCGACACGTGCCCGACGACCATGCCCCAGGTGCCGCCGGAGAACCGGCCGTCGGTGATCAGCCCGACCGACTCGCCGAGGCCCTGGCCGACCAGCGCCCCGGTCGGTGCCAGCATCTCGCGCATGCCCGGTCCGCCCTTCGGCCCCTCGTAGCGGATCACGACGACGTCGCCGGCGACGATGCGCTTGGCCATGATCGCGGCCATCGCGTCGTCTTCCGAATCGAACACGCGCGCCGGACCGGTCATCACGGGATTCTTCAGGCCGGTGATCTTCGCGACGCAGCCTTCGGGCGACAGGTTGCCGCGCAGGATCGCGAGATGTCCATGCGAATACATCGGTGCGTCGATGGGACGGATCACCTCCTGGTCGGTCCGCGGCGACGATGGGACGTCGGCGAGCTCCTCGGCGATCGTGCGGCCCGTGATCGTCAGGCAGTCGCCGTGCAGCAGGCCCGCCTCGAGCAGGATCTTCATCACCTGCGGCACCCCGCCGACGCGGTGCAGTTCGGTCGCGACGAAGCGTCCGGACGGCTTCAGGTCGCAGAGGACCGGCACGCGCTGACGGATGCGTTCGAAGTCATCGATCGTCCATTCGACTTCGGCGGCATGGGCGATCGCGAGGAAGTGCAGCACCGCGTTGGTCGAGCCGCCGGTGGCCATGATCACCGACACCGCGTTCTCGATCGACTGCCGCGTGATGATGTCGCGCGGCCGCCGGTTCGCCTTCACGGCCTCCACCAGCACGCGGGCCGACTCGGCCGCCGAGTCGGTCTTCTCGTCGTCCGGATTCGCCATCGACGACGAGCCCATCAGCGACAGGCCGAGCGCCTCGAACGACGAGCTCATCGTGTTCGCGGTGTACATGCCGCCGCACGAGCCGACCGTCGGGCAGGCCTTCTCCTCGATCGCGTCGAAGTCGCTTCGAGCCAGCGTGCCGGCCGTCAGCTGTCCGACCGCCTCGAACACCGACACGATCGTCAAGTCCTTGCCGGCGTGATGGCCGGGCTTGATCGTGCCGCCGTAGACGTAGATCGACGGCACGTTGGTGCGCGCCATCGCGATCATGCCGCCCGGCATGTTCTTGTCGCAGCCGCCGATGACGACGCAGCCGTCCATCCACTGGCCCATCACCGCGACCTCGATGCAGTCGGCGATCACCTCGCGCGACACCAGCGAGTACTTCATCCCTTCGGTACCCATCGCGACCGCGTCCGACACGGTCGGCGTGCCGAACACCTGCGCCTTGCCGCCCGCACCCTCGATCGCGTCGATCGCGGCATCGGCGAGCTTCTGCAGCCCCGCGTTGCACGGCGTGATCGTCGAGTGCCCGTTCGCGACGCCGATCATCGGCTTGTCGAAGTCGGCGCGCGTGTAACCCATCGGGTAGTACATCGCGCGGTTCGGGGCGCGCACGTCGCCCTCGGTCACGTGCCTCGATCGTTCGTTGTGCGCCACCGGTCGCTCCTCGTTGTTCTTGGATTCGGTCGTCCGCATGGGGTCGCGACACGACGCTTGGCTACACTCGCGATCTTATCCGGAAGAGGGCGCCCGTCCGTCATGCTCGTCCACCCGCAATTCGATCCGATCGCGTTCCAGATCGGTCCGCTCGCCGTCCGCTGGTACGGCCTGATGTACCTCGTCGCGTTCGCGTTCGTGCTGTTCCTCGGACGCTGGCGGATCGCGCGCGGGCTGACGAAGATCACCGCGCGCGACCTCGACGACCTGCTGTTCTATTGCATGCTCGGCACGATCGTCGGCGGCCGCATCGGCTACGTCGTCTTCTACAAGGCGAGCCACTACCTCGCCCATCCGTTCGACCTGGTGAAGGTCTGGGAAGGCGGCATGTCGTTCCACGGCGGCCTGATCGGCGTCATCGCCGCGATGGCCATCTTCGCGAAGCGGCGCGGCTTCACGTTCTGGCAGATCGCGGACTTCGGAGCGCCGCTGGTCCCGACCGGACTCGCGGCCGGACGTATCGGCAACTTCATCAACGGCGAGTTATGGGGCCGCGCGACGAACGTGCCGTGGGCGATGGTCTTTCCACAGGCCCACGACGGCATCGCGCGTCATCCGTCGCAGTTGTACGAGGTCTTCACCGAAGGCCTGCTGCTGTTCATTCTCGTCTGGGGATACGCCCGCCTGCCGCGGCCCGACGGGGCGGTCTCGGGCGTCTTCCTGATCGGCTACGGCGTGGCGCGTTTCTGCGTCGAGTTCACGCGCGAACCCGACGACTTCCTCGGGCTGCTCGCGCTCGGCTTGTCGATGGGCCAGTGGCTGTCGATCCCGATGATCGCGTTCGGCATCGGCATCCTCGCGTGGAGTCGCCGGGCGCCGGGCCGTGCCGAGGCGGTGGTCGGGTCGTAACGGCTCCACGGGCCGGTGCCTCCGGCCGACCCGCCGGGGCCCGCGGTAAAGCGGGACCCGTCGAGACCCCGGTAGCGTGC
>CAXTDA010000134.1:4016-9200 GCA_964242935.1 uncultured Burkholderiaceae bacterium
CCGCCCGGGGCGGGGGCCTCCGGCCGACGCGCGTCGGCCGGCTTTACAGCGGCAGCGTTCGAGACCCGGTTCTCGTCGAGCCGATTCCTTTTCCGACAAGTTCTTGCATCCGTCGGCACGCGACTTGCCTGTCGTGCTTCGACGCTCGGTCTTTCCGCGTGTACGTGTCGCGGGACGAGCCGTCGCACCACGATGCCCGGCAAGATCTTCGGTTGAGTGGCAGTGAATCCAAAACGGCAGGGATCTCGTTGTACGTGACAGTTCGGTCCGTCCCTCATTCACGTCCATCGTCCTGTCAGGAGCAATTCATGAAATTCGCACGATCCCTGTTCGTCGCCGGCCTCGCCGCTGCCGGCTTCGCCACGCAAGCCCACGCGCTGGCGGTCTACGGCGTGACGACGACCAACTCGCTGGTCCGCTTCGACAGCGCCACGCCCGGTGTGATCAACGGCACGGTGGCGTTGTCCGGGTTGACCGGCACGCTGCTCGGCATCGACTTCCGGCCGACGACCGGCGAACTATTCGGACTCACGTCCGACAGCCGCCTCTATACGATCAACGTGTTGACCGGTGCGGCGACGGCGGTCGGTGCGGCCGGTCAGTTCGTGTTGACCGGCTCGTCGTTCGGCTTCGACTTCAACCCGACCGTCGATCGCATCCGCGTCACGAGCAATACCGGTCAGGATCTTCGTCTCAACCCGCTGAACGGCGCGATCGCGGCGACCGATCCCAACCTGACGTATGCGCCGGGCGATCCGAATGCCGCTGCCGTACCGTCCGTCGTCGCTTCCGCCTACACGAACAGCTTCGCCGGCTCGGCGACGACCACGCTCTACGACATCGACTCGTCGCTCGACATCCTCGCAATCCAGAACCCGCCGAACAACGGCGTGCTGAACACTGTCGGCTCGCTCGGCCTGAACGCGTCGAACAACGTCGGCTTCGACATCTTCTACTTCGGCAACCAGGGCTTCGCGTCGATCCAGTTCGCCGGCGCTGCGGCGACCGGGTTCTACGGGATCAACCTCGGAACCGGCGCGGCGAGCCTGATCGGCAACATCGGCAACAACCTCGTCGTCACCGACATCGCGATCGCGGCCGTGCCGGAGCCGACGACCGCCGCGCTGCTCGGCATCGGCGTCTTCGGTCTCGCGTTGCGCGCCCGCCGTCGCCGGCAGTGATCGCTGCGCGGTTCTGAAGAAACGAGGCGCCGAGGCGCCTCGTTTCACGTCGGGACCGGCGATGCGCAGTTCGTTTGCGGCGATCATGTCGCGTGGCGCGTGTGGACGGAGGCGACGGCATGAGGCGGATCGTGGTGGCGGTGACCGGCGCGAGCGGTGCGATCTACGGCGTGCGCCTGCTGCAGCGGCTCGCCGACACGCCGGATATTGAGACCCACGTCGTCGTCTCGTCGTCGGGTGCGCTGACGGCGATGCAGGAGCTCGACCTGAAGCGTGCCGACCTCGAGGCGATGGCGGCGGTCGCGCACGGCGTCCGCGACATCGGCGCGTCGATCGCGAGCGGATCGTTCGATGCCGACGCGATGGTCATCGCGCCGTGTTCGATGAAAACGCTCGCCGCGATCGCGAACGGTTACTCGGACAACCTGGTCTCGCGCGCCGCCGACGTGATGCTGAAGCAGCGCCGCAGGCTGGTCCTGCTCGCGCGCGAGACGCCGCTCAACCTCGCGCACCTGCGGAACATGGTCGCGGTCACCGAGATGGGCGCCATCGTGATGCCGCCGGTGCCGGCGTTCTATCAGCATCCGAAGACGGTCGACGATCTGGTCGACGAGACGGTGGGGCGCGTGCTCGACCTGATCGGCATCGCGTCGCCGTCGATGCAACGATGGAGCGGAATCATCGGGCAGGGTGACGACGAACGGTGACCCGCCGCATTCATCACGCGCGGCGTTACCGCGCGTACCAGTAGCGCCGATGGCTGTCGCGGTAGCGGTCGACGTCGATGCCGCGCGAATCCATCTTGATGGTGATCGCGCCGTCGCGGTCGTTCCTGAGCACCGGGACGTTCCGCGCCGCGTAACGCGCGAGGACGTCGGGGCGCGGGTGCCCGAAGCGGTTCAGGTACCCGGCTTGAACGATCGCGAGCGACGGATGCACGGCATCGAGGAAGCCGTCGGTCGACGACGTCCGGCTGCCGTGGTGCGGGACCAGCAGGACGTCGCTCGCGATCGCCGGTGCCTGGCGCTCGACGATCGCGTTCTCCTGCGGCTTCTCGATGTCCGCGGTCAACAGCATCGTGCGGCCACGGGCCTCGACGCGCAGCACGCAGCTGCGGGCATTCGGCTTCGCGGGTGCCCTGCCTGCGACGGGCTGATAGACGTCGACCGGCGGCGCGAGCAGGTCGAAGCGGACCCCGTCGAACGCCCACGACTGGCCCGCCTCGCAACGGCGATGGTCCGGCGCCGCGCGGACGATCGGCGTGTCGAGCGCGAGCGACGAGCGCACCTGCCGGACCGCGATCACCTGCAGCACCGACAGCGCGCCGCCCGAATGATCGTTGTCGTTGTGCGAGACGACCATCAGGTCGAGCGTCGCGATGCCGCGCGACCTGAGGTACGGCACGACGATGCGGTTGCCCGCGTCGTTGTCGGGTCCATAGACGGGACCGGTGTCGTACAGCGTATTCGTTGCGTGCGTCTCGACGAGGACCGCGGTGCCTTGCCCGATGTCGAGCGCGGTGAGGCGGACGTCGCCTTCCGCGGGCCGATCGGGCGGCCAGGCGAAGAGCGGTGCCATCCATAACGCGCCGGTCCAGCGCCGCGGGACCCCGCGCGGCGCGAGCCACCAGACGACGCCGACCATCGCCGCCACGAACGCCCAACCACCCGGCGCCGCGCCCGACCACACGGCGATCGGCGAGACGCTCAGCCATTGCAGCCACGACGCGAGCAGGGCGACGAGTCCATGCGCCGCCTTCAGCAGCCAGAGCCCGATGAACGACGGCAGCGTCGCGCCGGCGAGCGCGAGCGGCGTGACGACGAAGCTGACGAGCGGGATCGCGACCGCGTTGGCGATCGGGCTGACGATCGAGACCTGGTAGAAAAACAGCAGCGTCAGCGGCGTCAGCGCGAGCGTGACCGCCCACTGGACGCGGACTGCGTTCCGCAATGCGCGTCCGACGCGACCTCGCCACGGAATGCCCGGTCGCTCGAGCCGCATCCGTCCCGAACCGACATAGAAGATCGCCGCGACCGCCGCGAACGACAGCCAGAACCCCGACCCCATCACCGCCCAGGGGTCGATCGCGACGACGACCGCGAGCGCGATGCACAGCACGCGGGAGACCGACGCGAGGCGATGCGTCCACAGTGCGAGCGCGACGACGCCGATCATGTAAAGCGTGCGTTGCGCGGGAACGCCGAAGCCCGCCAACAGGCAATACACGAGCGCGACCAGCGTCCCCGCGAGCGATGCCGCGCGGTGTGCGGGCAGGCGCCCGCACCAGGCGGGGTGCCGTCGCCACCAGGCGAACACGAGCCACGCCCCGAGCGCCGCCAGCATGCTGACGTGCAGACCCGAGATCGACACGAGGTGACCGATCCCGGTGCGGTTGAAGACGACCCAGTCGGACTGGTCGATCGCACGCTGGTCGCCGATGATCAGCGCGACGATCACGCCGGCGTACGGCGCGCTGTCCCGGGCCGGGCGGCCTTCGGTCAGCGCGTCCATCACGCGGTCGCGCAGCATGCCGCGGACACGTTCGATCGCATGACCGACGGTCCAGACGAAGTCGTCGAGCTTGCGGGTCACGGGAGCCGGGGTCGGCGACGAAGATGCCGGAATCGCATCGTCGGTATCGCTGCCGCCGTCGACGTCCGCTCCGGGACGCACCGCGCCGGTCGCCCGCAGACCCTCCTCCAGCAGCCAGTACTCGTAGTCGAAACCCGACGGGTTCGCGCTGCCGTGGGGACGCTTCAGGCGCACCGTCAGGCGCCAGCGCTGGCCCGCCGCGATCGTCGGTAGCGTGCCGTCGCCGGCGCTCGTCGTGCCGCGTCCCGGCCGATACCAGCCGAGCGACAGCATCGCGGGCACGACCAGCGGACGTCCCGTGTCGTCGCGCGAGACGACGGACTCGACGTGGAACGCGAAGCGGACGCCGCGCGGATCGAACGTCGGCAGCGACGCGACCGTGCCGACCACGACGACGTCGCGGCCCTCGAGCAACGGCGGCAACACATCGGCGAGGCGGACGTCGGCGCGCCACGATGCAAAGGCGAAGCCGAGCGTCGCGATGGTGCCTGCGATGAGTGCGCGCGGCAGCAGGTCCATTGCCGACCGGACGGCGGTCCGAGGCGACCGGCTTGCTCCGCTCGATCGCGTCCATCCCGACCATCGTGAACCGACCAGCGCGGCGAGCGCCGCCCCGAGGCCAAGCAGGATCGCGAGGTCGCGATCGATCAGCTCGCGTTGCTGTTGCAGCAGCCACGCCCCCGCGACGAAGGCGATGCACGCGAGTCGCATGGTCCATCGCGCGGATACGGCTTATGCGAAGGCTGCGGCGGGCAGCAGCGTCGCGAGGCGCGGCAGCGCCGCACAAGCGTTGCGGGTCGTCGTCGCGGCGAAGTCGACCAGGGCCGCGCCGCGCAGAGGGGCCAGGTGTTCGGCGATCCGCCCGAGTTCGCCAGGCGCGTTTCGACCCTGGGCGTCCGCCGTGCCCGCGATCCACGAAGGCGCGATGTCCGGCGCATCGGTCTCGAGCACGATCGCGTCGTCGGGAAGGTCGCGGGCCAGCGCGCGGATGCGAAGCGCGCGCTCGAACGTGGATGCGCCGCCGAACCCGAGCTTGAAACCGAGCGCGAGGTATTGGTCGGCCTGTTGGCGGCTGCCGTTGAACGCATGCGCGATGCCTGCGGCGACGGGTTCGCCGCGCCCCCGCCGGACGCGCCGCAGACCGGCGAGCACAGGGTCCTGAGCCCGCCGCACGTGCAGCAGCACCGGCAGGTCGAAGTCCCGCGCAATTTTCAGCTGCTCGTCGAAGAACCAAGTCTGCCGTGCGATGGCCTCGGGCGTGGTCAGCGACGGCACGAACAGGTCGAGCCCGATCTCGCCGATGGCGACGAAGCGCGGGTCGTCCATCGACGCGGCGACCGCCCGGCGCAGCAGTGCGATGTCGTCGTCGCGCGCGGCCGGCGTCAGCAGCGGATGGATGCCGAGCGCGTAG
>CAXTDA010000135.1:0-9144 GCA_964242935.1 uncultured Burkholderiaceae bacterium
GGGCCATCCCCCCGCGGGGCCGGTACGGCCCCCCGCGGAGTCCCCCGCCCCGGGGTAGAACCGGGGCCTCCTCGACACGATGATGGAGAACATGCTCGCCCGCGCGTTCGAGGAAGCGTTGCCGGCGATCACGACCGGGGCGCTGCAGTACCTGTCGATCAACGTGTCCCCCGCCCAGTTCAACGACGGCTGGGCCATCGACCGGCTGCCGCCGCTGCTCCGGCGGGTCGGCTACCCCGAACGTGCGCTGGTGGTGGAGATCACCGAGAACGCGTTGCTGCGCGACATCGAAACGACCCGCTCGACGTTGGCGACGCTGACGTCCATCGGGATCCGCATCGCGGTCGACGATTTCGGGGTGGGTTATTCGAACTTCTCGCTGCTCCGGCAGTTGCCCTTCGACATGCTGAAGCTCGACCGGACGCTGGTCTGCGACATCGAACACGACCGTCACGCACGCGCTCTGGCCGAAGGGATGCTGGACCTCGCCGCGCGGCTCGATCTCAGGGTGGTCGCCGAGGGCGTCGAGACGGAAGGGCAGGTCGCACTGCTCGAAGCCGCGGGATGCGCGGGAATGCAGGGCTTCCATCTCGCGTGTCCCCATCGCGACCTCGGGTCGTGGTTCGCGATCGATGGTGGTTGACCTTCCATCAGCCGAGGTCGAGCAATCGCGTGTTGGCGCGCATGCGATGCGCGAGATGCAGTGCGATGCCGGTCAGCAGCGCAGCGTGCAACGCGTGGTCGGCGACGGCCAGCGCGGCAAGGCGCTCGCGCGTCAGCATCCATAGCTCGCAGTCGATGTCGGCCACGGCATCGGCGCTGCGCGGCTGGCGGTCCAGCAACGCGAGTTCGCCGAACAGGCCGCCGGGTCCGAAGGTCAGCAGACGGCGTCGGGTCGGGCTCGCATGCCCGAGCCAGATGGTGAGCCGCCCGCGCCGCACGACGAACAGCGCATCGCCCGGATCGCCGGCGCGAAACAGCACCTCGGCGGCCGAGACGGTGACCGGCTCCAGCCATGCGTGGAGGCGCCGCACTTCGTCGGTCGTCAGGCCGGGAAAGGCGAGCGCCTCGTCGTCCGTCGCTTCGGGCAGCACACCGATCAGGTCGTCCTCGGCCTGTTCCAGCGCGTCGTCGAGCTGTGCGGTGAACGTCAGCGGGGTCCCGCCGTCGTCGTCGTGGAAGAGATCGATCAGATGCCGTCGGACATCGTCGCGCGGCAGGCCGGCGATCACCACCTGCGTGCCGCGAGCGCGTAACCGTCGCGCCGCGTGGACGAGCGACCGGGCGGCGGTGACGTCGATGCCCGCGATCTCGCGAAGATCGAGCAGCACCCAGCGGGCACTGCTTTGTCCCTCGAGGGTCGCGCTCACCTCGTCGGCGGTTCCGAAGTACAGCCAGTGCCCGAGGACGACGATGCGGACCGAGGTCCCGAGCGCGTCGAGGCGCTCGAGTTCCAACGGCGAGCGAACGCGGCGCGAGCGACGGGTCCGCAGGTCGTCGACGGTCAGTACCACGCTGCGACGCAGTTCGAGCGCGAGCAGGCAGACGGCCGCGAGCGCGCCGACGAAGAGGGCCGCGTACAGGTCCCTGACGAAGCCGGTCGCGACCACCAGCGTTGCCACCGCCAGCGGGCCCGCCGCGGCCCGTCGCGCCGTGCGTCCCGAGAGCGCCTGGCGGATCAGCGGCCAGGTCGCGGGATCGAAGAGGATGCGCGCGCTCGTGAAGACGGCGCTCGCGATCGCCGCGAGCGGCAGTCCATCGAACCAGCGCCGGCCGAATCCGAAGACCAGCACGAGCACGACGAAATAGGTTGCGGTCGCGTGGGCCCGGCGGGGGCCGGCATGTCGCAACATCAACGAGGGCGTCGCGAGCACGGCAACCGGCAGGCCGAGCAGGCATCCCGAAGAGACGTTCCCGGCCGCGAGTGAACGCATCAGCCGGTTGCCGTCGACGGGCGCTCTTCGGACCTCGCTGATCAGCGCCGCGTTCAGCAGCGAGAACAACGCGTTCAGGATCGCGAGGACCAGCGCGCCCTGAATGACGACGCCCCAATAGCGCATGCCGAGCGAGAACGGAGCGGCCATCCGCTCGAGGTCCGGCATGGTCGACCGAAGCGACACGCCGAGGTCGATGCAGGCACCCTCCAGGCAGGTCGGGCACGCGGCGGCGATCAGATGGTGGACGGCCGCCGCCGAGGCCGCTGCCGCGAATGCCGCGGGCCATCGCGGCAACCACCTCGACACCGCGAGGCCGGTCGCCGTGCCGACGATCGTGACCAGCAACGCGGTCGGTCGCCAGTCGTCGAGCCGATGGACGATGTCGGCGAGATCGCCGGTATAAGCGTGGCCGAGCGCGGCCGGGATCATGCTGACGATCAGCAGCAACGCGACCGTGTTGGTGAATCCCATCAGGACCGGGTACGGCACGAACTTCAACGCCGAGCCGAGGCGCATCTTCGCGAAGAGCGCCTGCACGAGCCCCGCGATCAGCACGACCGAGGTCGTCGCGACGATCGCGGCTTCGAGGCTGCCCCGCGCGCCGTCGATATGCTGGAGCGCGCGGACGATCGACGCGACGACGAGTGCGCCGGACGCGCTCGGCCCCGCGATCAGCGTCCAATCACGCCCGACGACGATCAGCGCGGCGCCACCGATCAGCAGCGCGACGGTCGTCGACAGCAACGCGAACGGAAGCGCGGTCGGCCCGAGTTCCGCGTAGGCGATCAGCGAATAGATGATGCCGAACGCGGTGACGATCAATGCGGCGTCGAGGCCGGCCGCCGTCGCCCGCGAAAGCTCCTGGCGAGGACGGGCGGAAGACGTCCAGCGATCGCGCCAGGGTGCCTTCGAGGGGACGGGGACGAGCACGGGTCTGGCGAGCGGGACGGGGGTGGAACGGCCGACATGTTCGCAGGAAGCGGCGGCGCGGGCGAGCCGCATCGTTCGCGCGTCCGACCCGACACTCGCCACGATCGGCCGCATCCTGGCAAAGGCCGCTTCTTCTCGAGCTGCGACCGATGCGATGACGAGCGCGGTTCCCGTGACGGGTACGGTCTACGCCGTTCTCGTCAACCATCGCGATACGCGCGCCGTGATCGGCGATGTGCTGCTCCGGCCGGTTGTATATTCTTTCCGCAAGCGCATCGTTCGATCGACAGTAGAAATGACCGCCATTGCGACGCTCTCAGCCGGACAGGAGTTCGTCTTCGTTCCGAAGGGCACGGGCGTGCTCGTCATGCCGGTACCGGAGCGGGCCGCGCTGGCAGGGATCCCCTACTTCGCGAAGGCCTGACTTCATGACCCTGTGCGACGACCCGACGGAGCGATGACATGAGCCCTGGTGCCCATCCTGCATGGACCGATGCCGTACGGCCGGTCCCCTTCAACGACGCCGAATGGGCGGCGCGGCTGCAGCTGGCCGCCTGCTACCGCATCGTCGCGCACCTCGGCTGGACCGAGCTGATCTACAACCACATCACGTTGCGGCTTCCGTCGGAGGACGGCGAGCCCGCGCACTTCCTGATCAATCCGTTCGGCCTGCATTACAGCGAGGTGTGCGCGTCGAACCTGGTCCGCATCGATCTCGACGGTCGCATCGTCGACCATCCGGCCGCGCCGTCGCGGTGGCCGGTCAATCCGGCGGGCTTCATGGTGCACGCGGCGATCCATCGCGCGATTCCCGGCGCCCATTGCGTGATGCACATCCACACGACGGCCGGGATGGCGGTGGCGTGCTCGGCGGGCGGCCTGTCGATGAGCAACTTCTACGCGGCGCAGCTGCACGGCAAGCTCGCGTACCACGACTTCGAAGGCATCACGGTCCACGCCGACGAGGGGCCGCGGCTGGTCGCGAACATCGGCGGCCGGCCAGCCGTCATCCTTCGCAACCACGGCCTCCTCGCGTGGGGCGACACGGTGCCGCGCACGCTCGGCGTCCTGTGGCTGCTGAACCGCGCGTGCGAGATCCAGGTCGCGTCGATGGCGATGGGCGCGGTCTTGCCGATCACCGAGGCCGTGCAGGTCGCGTGCACGCGCGATGCATTGCAGTTCGATCCGCGCTTCGGCGCCGGGCAGGACGCGTTCGACGCGTTGACGCGGCAGGTCGACCGCGTCGATCCGGGTTGGCGCGCATGAGCGATGGCGGCGACGCGCGGGTCGTCAACGACATCATTTGGCGGCCTTCGGCGGAGCGCATCCGGAACGCGCAGGTCACGGCCTACCGCGACTGGCTCGCCGCGTCGCGCGGGCTGACGTTCGACGGTTATGAATCGCTGTGGCAGTGGTCGGTCGACTCGCTCGACGACTTCTGGCAATCGATCTGGGACTTCTTCGGCTTCTCGTCGCCGACCCCGTACGCCCGCGTGCTCGACCGGCACGTGATGCCGGGCGCGAAGTGGTTCGACGGCGCGACGCTCAACTACACGGCCGAGGTGTTCCGGAACGGCCGTCGCGCGGACGATGTCGAGGCGCGCCCGGCGATCGTGTTCCGCAACGAGCTCGGCGACCAGCCGGACCTCGCGTGGCCCGAGCTGGAGCGGCAGGTCGCGTCGCTCGCCGCGACGTTGACCGCGAGCGGCATCGTGGCCGGCGACCGCGTCGTCGCGTATCTGCCGAACATCCCGGAGACGATCGTCGCGTTCCTCGCGGTCGCGAGCGTCGGCGCGGTGTGGTCGGTGTGCGCGCCCGACATGGGACCGGTCGGCGTGCTCGACCGCTTCCGCCAGATCGAGCCGAAGGCGCTGATCACGTGCGACGCGTACCGCTACGGCGGCAAGCGCTACGACCGCGTCGACACCGTCGTCGGCCTGCTCGGCGACCTGCCGTCGATCCGCACGGTGATCGTCGCCCGGCCGGTCGACGGCGACGCGCCGGATGCGTCGGCCGTCGCATCGAAGGTCCCGTCGCACGTCGAACGCTGCCTGGCCTGGTCCGACTGCATCGGCGATGCCGATGCGCGACTCGCGAGCACGCCGGTGCCGTTCGACCATCCGTTGTGGATCGTCTACTCGAGCGGCACGACCGGCACGCCGAAGGCCATCGTCCATGGCCACGGCGGCGCGGCGCTGGTCGGCATCAAGGACACGCGGCTGCAACTCGACGTCGCGCCGGCCGACCGCTTCCACTGGTACTCGAGCAGCGGCTGGATCATGTGGAACTCGCAGGTCGCCGCGCTGTTCAGCGGCGCCACCGTGTGCATCTACGACGGCAACGCCGGTTCGCCCGACTGGACCCCGCTGTGGCGCTTCGTCGCCGAGCGACGGATCGATTTCTTCGGCGCCGGTGCCGCGTTCTACGCGTCGTGCCTGAAGGCCGGCGTCGAGCCTGGACGCGACTTGGACCTGTCGCATCTCCGCACGCTCGGGTCGACCGGCTCGCCGCTGTCCGAGGATGCCTATCGATGGATCTACGCCCGCGTGAAGCCCGATGTCTGGCTGTCGCCGATCTCGGGCGGCACGGATCTCGCGGCCGCGTTCATCTGCGGCTCCGTGATCCTGCCGGTGCGGGTCGGCGAGATGCAGTGCCGCGGCCTCGGCGCCGCGGTCCACGCCTTCGACGAGCAGGGCCGGGCGCTGATCGACCAGGTCGGCGAGCTGGTCTGCACGGAGCCGATCCCGTCGATGCCGCTCTATTTCTGGAACGACGCCGGCGATCGCCGGCTGATCGAGAGCTACTACGACACCTATCCGGGCGTCTGGCGTCACGGCGACTGGATCCGACTGATTCCGCACGTCGAGGACGACGGCCAGCACACGCTGGGTGCCGTGATCTACGGCCGCTCGGACGCGACGATCAACCGCCACGGGATCCGCATGGGAACGGCCGAGCTGTACCGCGCGGTCGAAGCGCTGCCCGAGGTGCTCGACAGCCTAGTCGTCGACCTCGAGTACCTCGGCCGCGAGTCGTGGATGGCGCTCTTCGTCGTGCTCCGCGAGGAGCATGTGCTCGACGAAGCCCTCGCGGCCCGCATCAACGCCGAGATCCGGAAGGCGCTGTCGGCCCGCCACGTCCCGAACGACGTCTACGCGATCGCGGCGGTCCCGCGGACCCTGTCGGGGAAAAAGCTCGAGTTGCCGGTCAAGAAGCTGCTGATGGGTCAGCCCATCGAACGGGTCGTCAACCGCGACGCGATGTCCAATCCGGACAGTATGGACTGGTTCGTCGCGCTGGCGGCGCGACGCGCCGCGTCGGAAGCGGGTACCGCGACGTCGTGACGCCGCTCGCTCACTTCACCTGCTTCAACGACTGCAGGTCGACGTCGCCCTGATCGCTCGTGAACGTCGGGTGGCTGCCGTTCTGCTGGCCGACGCCCTGGATGTGGTGGTCGCCGGTGTCGTAGGTCTTCACGTCGCCGCCGATATCGACGACGAGGCGCTTCGCGTCGGCGAAATAGGCGTAGCGCATGTCGTTCTGCGAGCCGCTGCTGCTCGGCGAGCCGAGGTCGCCGGGCCACCACGCCTTCTGCGGCTTCATCGGTTCCATCGGCTTCATCGGTTCCATCGGGTGCTCCTCGAGGTTGGGGTCCGAGAGACTGCGCCGCCGATGCGGCGCTGGGGACCGGACGAACTCCGAACGATGCCTCGGCGTCGCGACGGGCCGCGCAACGCGACCCGTCTTCTCAGGTTCCCGCCGTCGTCGTCGATAACCAGGGACCGGCCCCGCATCGGTGGCTGGCTTCCATCGGCGTTGCATGTCCTTTCAGGCGTCCCAGGCAGTCCCGGCGCCGGCCGCCTCGGCCGACGACGGCGTCTCCGGACTGCGCCGGCTGCTGCGTGACTCGGGCCTGGAGCAGCTCGACCTCCGCTGGCGTTTTCGCATCGTCGTGCTGGCCTTCGGACTGCCGTTCCTCGCGTACATCGTCTGGTCGGCCGCGCAACAGGCGCTGATGGAGAAGGAGCACGTGCGGGAGCGGGCCCGGACCAGCGCGACGCTGGTCGCGGCGCGTTTCGAGGACCACATCGAACAGGTGGACCGCCTGCTCGCGACGCTCGCGCAGAGCGTCGGCGCGCGGTTCGACGACGTGCCGGCGGTCTCGGCGTTGCTGCAGGGCATCCGCGTCCACGTGCCGAAGTCGGTCGACGACATCGGCGTGTGGTCGCTCGCGGGAACCAGCATCAACGCGCTCGACCCGCGGACTTCGCGCGCTGTCAACATCGCCGACCGGCAGTATTTCCGCGACGCCGTCGCGCGCCGCAACTTCGCCTTCGAAGGCCCGTTTCGCTCGCGGATGACCGGCTCGGACGTCATCCGGTTCGCGCGGCCGATCTTCGATGCGCGCGACCGGGTCGTCGGCGTGATCACGTTGTCGGTCGGCACCGATCGCCTGATCGCCCAACTGGACCCGAGGGGACTGATCACGAATGCGGCGCTCGTCGCGGTCATCGACGACCGCGGCACGATCGTCGCGCGGTCCGTCGATCATGCGCTCTGGGTCGGCAAGCCCGCGGCCGACCAGGCGTCGCGGGAGGCGGCGTTCGCTTCTCTCGGCGGCACGCGGGAGGTGGTCGGCGTTGATGGACTCGCGCGCCTGACCGTTACGCGGCCGTCGGGCACTGGCCCTGGCTGGTCGCGGTCGGCGAGCCGATCGACCAGGTGATCGGCCCGGTCGGCGATCACCTGCTCGAGAACCTCGGGATCGGCCTCGTGATCTTCGCCGTCGCGCTGCTGATCGCGGGGCGGGTCGCGTCGTGGACCACGACGCCGCTGATGCAGCTCGCGGTCGACGCCGATCGCCTCGGCGACGGCGACCTGTCGTACCGCAGCGCGGTCGCCACCGGCGGCGAGATCGCCACGCTCGCGACCAACTTCAATCGCATGGCCGCGGCGCTCGAACAGCGCGAGGCCGCGCTCGCCACCAGCCGTACGCAGTTGCGGGCCATCACCGACAACATCCCGGAACAGATCACGTACATCGATCGCGACGAGCGCTATCGTTTCATCAATGGTCGGATGGGTCCGTTCCTCAACGCCGATCCCGACATGATGATCGGCCGGACCGTGCGCGAGGTGCGCGGCGACCCCGTCTACCGAACGCTCCAACCGGCGATCCGCCTGGCGTTGGACGGCGAGACGAACGGCATCGAGCTCTCACGGGTCGCCGCCGGGTCCACATCGCACTACTTCATCAACTACGTGCCCGATTTCGACGAGAACCACGAAGTTTGCGGCGTGTACACGTTCGCACAGGACATCACGAAGCGCCGCACGGCCGACCTCCTGCGGGTGGAGGGCGAGAAGCGGCTCGTCACGATCACCGACAACCTGCCTGCGATGATCTGCTACGTCGACGACGGCCGGCGCTTTCGTTTCGCCAATCGCGCGTTCGAGAAGTGGCTGGCCCGGCCGCTCGCCGAGATCGTCGGGCAGCCATTCGATCGCGTGATGCCGTCGGCCCTCGCGTCCGAGCTCGACGAGTACTTCCTGCGCGGGATGCAGGGTGAACGGCTCGAATACGAGTTGCGCGTATCGCTGCCGAGCGGACCACGCTGGCTGAAGTGCGCATTCGTTCCCGACCTCGACGAGGCCCTCGGTCGGCCGCGCGGCGTCTATGGCGTGATTCACGACGTGACGAAGGCGAAGCAGGCCGAGCAGCACCTCACGCGTCTCGCGCGGTTCGACACGCTGACCGGCCTCGCGAATCGGCACCAGTTCAACGAGACGCTCGCCCGTGCGCTGGACGACGACGACGCGGACCCGAAGCCGCTCGCGCTGATGTTCCTCGACATCGACCACTTCAAGGAGGTCAACGACCGCCACGGCCACGGCAGCGGCGACCTGCTGCTGAAGGACTTCGCGCAGCGCCTGGCCGACTGCGTGCGGCCGACCGATGCGGTCGCGCGACTTGCCGGCGACGAGTTCGTGGTCCTCCTCGAAGGCTTGCACAGCGAAGACGAGCCGCAGTTCGTCGCACGGAAGATCATCGCCGCGGTCGAGAAGCCGTTCCTGCTCGACGTGCATTCCGTCGGCGTCACCGCGAGCATCGGCATCGCGATGCGCGGCTCCGCGAGCGAGTCCGCGTCGGCCCTGATGAAGCGCGCCGACGAGGCGCTCTACGAGGCGAAGCGGGCGGGCCGCAACACGTTCCGGCTCGCGGGCTAGTGTCCTGAGTTAGTAATTCGTGCCATTAAGATTTGACCAGGCGGTGATG
>CAXTDA010000136.1:0-9136 GCA_964242935.1 uncultured Burkholderiaceae bacterium
CGGCTGCGTCAGCGTGGCGATCCTGCCGCGCGACCCGGTCGCCGCGGCGCCGGTGCCGACGCCCGAGTTGCTCGCGCGCGTCCGTGCGTTCGTCGGCGAGCGCAGCGCGGCACCCGCGCGGATCGCACTCTGCGCGCCGGTGTACCTGCGCGTCGACGTCGACGTCGAGATCCTGCCGGACACGCCGCTCGACGGCGACCGGATCGCGGCGGCCTGCAAGGACCGCCTGTCGCGCTTCCTGCACCCGGTCGCCGGCGGCCCCTCCGGCACCGGATGGGCGTTCGGCCATCGCCCGCACGTCTCCGAGATCCGGACCGCGCTGTCCGACCTGCCGGGCCTGCTCGAGGTCCGGCAGTTGCGCCATCGCGTCGTCGAGGAGATCCCGGGCTCGTCCGCGTTCGCCCACCGCCTGGTCCGCGCCGGACGCGTCGTCGTCACGCTCGCCAACTGACATGGATTTCGCGGACGCGGTCGCGCTCGATCCGGGTTACGAGGACCTGGTCGCGCAGGGCATCGCGCTGCTGCCCGCCCACGCGCCCGAATGGACGAACCACAACGCGTCCGACCCCGGGATCACGCTGATCGAGCTGCTCGCCTACTTCACCGACGCGCTGCTCTACCGGCTCGGCCGCGTCGGGACAGCGGAACACGTCGAGTTCCTGCGGCTGCTCCATGGGGATGCCGCGGTGGACGATGCGCTGGACCATTTCGGGGGCCGCGGCGCGAGCGCGGTGCGCGACGCGATCCACGCCACGGTCGACGAGATGGCGCAGCTCGACTGCGCCGTCACGCTCGACGACCACGAGCGGCTCGCGTTGCAGGCGCTGTCGTCGCATCCCGACGGCACCGGGACGCAGGTTCGCTGCCTGGCGCGGACCGACCTCACCCGTGCCGCGCTGACCGGCCGCGCCGGAGCCGATGTCGCTGCCGATGCCGCACACGTCACGGTGGTCGTGCTCGCGCCGGCCGGCACGTCGCGCGACGTCGAGGCGTCATTGATGCGGACGGTCCGCGACGCGCTGGCCGCGCGGCGCCTGCTGACGAGCCACGTCCACGTCGTCGCGCCCGTGCTTTTGTACCTGGGCGTACGCCTCGCGACGACGGTCGGCGCGCGCGCCGATCGCGAGGCGCTCGCGGCCGCGATCGCCGAATCGTTCGACGCGTGGACGCCGCGGGCGGTCGCCGGCGGCACCCGGGGTGCAACCTATACGCTCGCGCTGACCGAGATCGCGGATCGCGCGGCGGCGGTCGACGGCGTCGACGGCATCGACGCCGTGCAACTGCTGCAGGCGAGCAACCGCCGCGAGACCGTGCAGGACACCGCATCGGCGATCGGCTACCAGGTCGGCCGGCGCTCGACGATCGGCCGCGACCGGCTCGGCGGGCCGTCGTCGTCGGTCGGCGGGCGCCTCGTCCGCGATGCCGACGGCGAGCTCGCGGCGATCGCGCTGCAGCCCTGGGAGGCGCCGCGCGTCGTCGTGCGACCGCAGGACATCGCGTGGAGCGACGCCCGATGACCAGCGCCGACCGCCTGCTCGCGAGCCTTCCGGCGATCTACGCCGAACGCGACCGCGCCGAGGGCGGCACGCTGCGCGAGCTGCTACGCGCATTCGAGGCCGTGCTGTTCGGCGCCGCCGGCGTCGGCACCCCGACCGGCTACGAGCAGCGCATCGCGGCGCTGCCGAGCCTGATTGCGCCCGACCGCGGCGGCGAGGGCGACGAAGCCGCAGCCCGTGCCACCTACGACGCGACGACCCGCGACGCGTTCGTCCCCTGGCTCGCCGCGAGCTGGGTCGCGTTCACGCCGTTCGCGCATTTCGAGCCGGCACGCCTGCGACGAATCGTCTCGGGGATCGTGCCGCTGTACGCGCGGCGCGGGACGCCGGCCTACCTGACCTCGCTGCTGCAGCTCTGCTTCGACGAGATCGCCACCGTCACGATCCGCGAGGACCTGAGCGGCGGACTCGTCGTCGGGCGTGCACGGCTCGGCCGCTCGACGCAGCTCGGCGCCGCCCGCCCCTTCGTGTTCGAGGTCGTGATCGGGCTCCGCGGCGCCGCCGAGGACCGTCCTGCCCTGCGTCGGGCGATCCGAGCCGTGGTCGACTTCGCGAAGCCGGCGCACACGTGCTGCGACCTCTTCATCGATCCGGCCGCCGGGGGAAGCACGACGGGTGCGCCGATCGATTCCTCTCTGGGAAGCCATCGCCATGCATAAGAGACAGAAGATCGGCACGCGGCCCGCCTACTTCGACGGCCAGCTCCTGCAGGCGGAGGACTTCATCGCCGAGCAGCAGTACCACCGGAAGGCGCGGCGGCGCCACACGCTCGCGGTCTACGGCTGGGGCGTCGTCAGCGGGCTCGACGTCAAGGCGACGAGCGATCGGGCGATCGCCGTCCAGCCGGGCTTCGCCGTCGATGCCGACGGCAACGAGATCGAGCTCGGCCAGGCCGTCTCGTTCGACGTCGGCGAGTTCCCGCCGCAGGTGCGGCTGCGCGTCACGTTGGCGTACCAGGACGACACCGAGCCCGAGCGCGAGCATCGCAATCGGATCGATTCGCACGCGACGCTCACGGTCAGCGACGGTCCCGACGACAAGTCGGCCCTGCTGATCGCGACGCTGCAGCTCGACGCGTCGGGCAAGATCGACCGGGCGTCGATCGAGACGAGCGCCGTGCGCCGGTTGAAGTCGAAGATCACGCCCGGTTCGGTCGAACCCGCGTCGCTGGCGCCGGCGCTCCGCGTCGGCTGGCTCCGGCTGCCGTTCCACGGGTCGCCGCTCGAGCAAGGCCCCGAGCGCGACAAGGTCCTGCCGCCGCCGTTCCTGCAGGGAACGACCGAGGTCCGCTCGCACGAGAAGTGGAACGGCAGCGACAACACGCTCGGCGCCGGCGGCAACATGGCGATCCCGATCCCGTTCGGCGCGACGCTGGTCTCGCGGTTCCGGCTGGCCGGCGTCGACAACGCGGACCGCATCGACTTCCGGCTCGTCCGCGGCGGCTTCGATCCCGCCAAGAAGCTGCATGCCCGCCACGTCCTGCTCGAGAAGACGATCAAGGGCCATCCGTACGACGAGACGTTCCCGGTCGACGGCGGCCAGCTCGATCCGTCCGACCACACGCTCGCGCTGTGGGTCCGCGGCTGGGGCAAGACGTCCATCTCGCTCGTCGCGCTCGAGTTCCACATCGGCGGCTGACGGCCGGGACGCACGCGCTCATCGGCCGCGCGACGGCCGCACCGCACGAGACACCCATGACCGCGCATCCGCCGCCCTTCTCCCTCTTCTCGCTCGAAGGTAGGACGGCCATCGTGACCGGATCCACCCGCGGCATCGGCCGCGCGATCGCCGAGCGGATGGCCGAACACGGCGCGCGGGTTGTCATCTCGTCGCGAAAGGCGGACGCCTGCGCGGAGGTCGCGGACGCGATCGACGCGCGGTACGGCGCGGGCCGCGCGATCGCGATCGCGGCGAGCATCTCGCGAAAGGAGGACCTGCAGCACCTGGTCAACGAGACGAACCGCCGCTTCGGCCGCATCGACATCCTGGTCTGCAACGCCGCGTCCAATCCGTACTACGGCCCGCTGCAGGGCATCGCGGACAAACAGTTCCGGAAGATCCTCGAGAACAACGTCATCTCGAACCACTGGCTGTCGCAGATGGTGCTGCCGCAGATGGTCGAACGACGCGACGGCGTCGTGATCATCGTGTCGTCGATCGGTGGTCTGCGCGGGTCGCCGGTGATCGGCGCGTACAACGTGTCGAAGGCCGCCGACTTCCAGCTCGCGCGGAACCTCGCGGTCGAGTACGGCCCGCACAACGTCCGCATCAACTGCATCGCGCCCGGCCTGATCAAGACCGACTTCGCGCGCGCGTTGTGGGAAGACCCGGCGCGACTCGAGAAGGTCAACAACGTCGTGCCGCTCCGCCGCATCGGCGAGCCAGACGAGATCGCCGGCGCCGCGATCTACCTCGCGTCCGCCGCGGGATCCTTCGTCACCGGCCAGGCGATCGTCGTCGACGGCGGCGCGACGATCTGACCGTCGGCATCACGCGCGCGACACGTCCGGTGGGATCAGCACGCCTTCCAGCGCCATGGCCCGTTCGGGGACGTGACCGGTACCGACGGCGACGCTATCCTCGACGCCCCCGTCGCAATTCGTCTGCACTGTTCCATCGAACGCGAAATGATCCTGTCCCTACGCTCGACCGCTTCCGGTCCGAGGGCCGCCGCGGCCGCCTTCCTGCTCGCTGCATCACTGCTCGCGACCACCGCGCGAGCGGACGACCGCGGCATCGCCGACGCGCTCGACCGCGGCAATTGCCAGCAAGCCGGCCAGCTGATCAACGAGGGGATGGATCGCAACGACGGCGACGCCTTCTTCTTCGCCGGCTTCCTGTACGACGCGACCGGCTGCGTCAAGGAGGACCCGTCGCGGGCGGCGACCTATTACCAGCGGGCGATCGACCTCGGCCACCCGTCGGCAGCCGACTTCCTCGCACGCCTGCACGGCCTCGGCCGCGGCGTCCCGCAGGACTACGCGGAGGCCTATCGCCTGTACGTCTTCGGCGACAAGACGGGCACCGCGTTCCGCGCCGCCGATCCCGCCGAAGCGACGCTCGCCGGCTACGCGATGACGGTCGCGCGGGTCGCACGCGACAAGGCCGTGTATCCGATGGACGCGCGACGCGCCGGGACCGATTCGACGATGGAAGCGGTGTTCGACCCCACGAACGCGACCGTCTCGATCCGCTCGGTCGTCGCGGCCGTCGCGGTCGGCAGTCATGTCGCGAAGAAGCAGGCGTTCATCGATGCCGTCACGACCGCGTACGCGGACGCGCTCCGGGAGGTCCCGAAGCCGACGCTCGCGAAACCGTCGACGCTCCGCTTCGCCACGGTCTGGCGCTTCGGACGGATCCCCGTCGCAAAGGACGACCTGACGCAGAACGACGGCATCGTGACGCTCGGCGAAACGAAGGGCCTCCGCGGCGACCTGTGATCGGCGCCGAGCGATTCACGGACCAGCAGACGCCGACGGCTATCCCTTCGCAGCCCTTTGCAACCGCAAGCTGCCCGGCAGCGGCACCGAGCGGCGCAGCACCTCGTCGCCGAGCCAGACCGCGGACTTGTAAGCCCGGGCGGCGACGGTCGCGGCGCGCATCTGCTGGTAGTCGTCGTTGAAGACCTCGAAGCTGTAGTCGCCGCGATAGCCGATGCGGTCGAGGCGGGTCACGAGCTCGGCGACCTCTGCGCTGTGCAGGCCCTCGCCGGGAAACACGCGGAAGTGTCGGGCCGTGTCGATGCGTTCCTCGACCGAACGGATCTCCTGCCACATGAAGTCGGCGAGCTGGACCAGGAAGATCTTGCCCGGGTCGATGTCGTCGATGCCGTCGAGCGGCGTCTTGGTCGCGAACGCGTGGAACGAGTCGATGCCGATACCGAGGTTCGGCGCGTCGGCGCGGCACACCACGTCCCACGCCTGCGGGAACTCGTTGATCGTGCGGCCCCACGACAGACCTTCGAACGCGACCTTGATGCCGAACGGGACGGCCAGCATCGCGAGACGGCGCAGGTCGCGCGCGACGACGTCGGGGTCGCCGCTCGCGTGCACGGATGTCGACGAACACGCGAGCAGGACCGGCGATCGAACCGCCGCGCAGAGTTCGAGCATCGACTTCGCGACGTCGAGCTTGTACTCGCGGAGATGCCCGGAGAGCCCTTCGAAGTCGCGCAGGACCTGGAAGCCGGTCACGCGCAGTCCGCTCGCGTGGACCGACCTGATCGCCGCCTCGGTCCCGCCCGGGTCGCCGACGATGTCGCGGGCGGACAGCATGACCTGCGAGAAGCCCGCGTCGCGCATCGCGCGGAGCTTCTCGTCGAGCGTTCCCGCGAGCGAGATCGTGTCCATGCCGATGTCGTCGACATAACCGGAACGTTGCATCGAGGCCATGGCGGTCATCCTACGAACGCGCGTCGTGGACGAGCTCGAAGAGCACGCCGCCGAAGCGCGGCTGCGTCAGCGCGCCGCGCTCGCTCGGCTGGACGTGTTCGCTCTGGTTGAACGAGACGCCGTTTTTCGTCAGCAACTTCACGGTGGCCGGCACGTCGGGGGTGCCGAGCCCGAGCCGCGCGATGGCCTCGGTGCCGCCGACGTGCGGCAATCCGGACTGCGGCTCGACCAGTTGCAGCATGAAGGTGCCGGACGGATCGCGAAGCAGCCGTCCCTTCGGCAGCACGCCGAAGCGCTCGTCGTCGGGCAGCGGCGTGAAGCCGAACAGCTCCGTGTAGAACTCGGTCCAGTCGTCGGTGCGCTCGGTCCCGATGTACTGGACGGCGCCGAAGAAGCGAAGCCTGCCGATCGCGGCCGGGTGCTGCTCGACGGTGGGGATGGGGACGAAGTCGACGTCGTAGATCGAGAACTCGCGATAGCGGTCGACGAAGTAGATGCGGCTCGACCCGACACCGTGGATGGCCGGGATGTTGAGCTCCATGACCGCCACCTGCGACGGTACGGCCCACGCGCCGCGCTCCAGCACGTAGGCGTACGCCGCAGCCGCGTTGTGCACGCGAAACGCGATGGCCGAGATCGACGAGGCCTCGACGTCGGACATCGCGTCGGCCGCGACACCGGCGCCGTGCGCGTTGACGATGACGTTCATGTCGCCCTGCCGGTACAGCATGACCTCGCGCGACCGATGGCGGGCGATCGGGCGGAAGCCCATCGACTCGAGGACCTGGCCGAGCGCCTGCGGCTTGCGGGTCGAGTACTCGACGAACTCGACGCCGTCGAGGCCGAGCGGGTTGTCGGATGGCGCGAGCGCTTCGCGGTCGTCGCTGGCGATCATCGCTTCATCGCGGACACCGCCGCGCGCAGGCCGAGCAGATAGCTGTCGGCGCCGAAGCCGCAGATCTGTCCGAGCGCGATCTCGGCGAAGACCGAGTGATGGCGGAAGCTCTCGCGCGCGTGGATGTTGGACATGTGGACCTCGACGATCGGCACCGTGAGGACGGCCAGCGCGTCGCGGAGTCCGTAGCTGTAGTGCGTCCACGCGCCGGCGTTGATGATCACGGCGCCGACGTCCTCGCCCAACGCCTGATGGATGCGCGATGCCATCTCGCCTTCGATGTTGGTCTGGAAGGCGACGACGTCGACGCCGAGCTCCTTGCCGAGCGTCCGCATGCGGTCGTCGATCTCGGCCAGCGTCGTCGTCCCGTACTGCTTCGGGTCGCGCTTGCCGAACATGTTGAGGTTGATGCCGTGAAGCACCAGGACGGTGGTCAAGAACGCACTCCTCAGTAGCTGATCTGCGCGACCTGCCGCAGGTCGTCGGCGGTCGCGGTACCGAATCCGAAGAACTCGAGATAGGCCGGGATCATCTCGAACAGCATGTCGGTGCCGACCTGGATGCGGCAGCCCTTGGCCTGCGCGGCGGCGAGCAGCGGCGTGATGGCCTGCTTCATCACCACCTCGCCGACAAAGGTCGACGGGTCGATCCGCGAGACGTCGAACGGCAGCGGGTCGTCGTCCTTCATCCCGAGCGGCGTCGCGTTGACGACGACGTCGAACCCGGCCGGGTCCGCGGAGCCGGTCTTCACGACGAGCTGCGGGTAGTGCTCGCGGAGCCGCCCGGACAGCGCGTCCGCGGCCGCGCCGATCCCGTCGAAGAGCGCGATCTCGGCGACGCCCGCGGCGGCCAGCGATGCGGCGATCGCGGAGCCGACCCCGCCGCAACCCGACACCAGCACGCGGGTGCCGGCGAGCTTGCAACCCTTCCGCTCGACGCCGCGGACGAAGCCGGCGCCGTCGAACTGGTCGCCGAGCAGCGTGCCGTCGGGACGCAGCAGGATCGCATTGCAGGCACCGGCGATGCGGCCGGTGGGCGTCACCTCGTCCATCAGGCCCACGGTCGTGATCTTGTGCGGCATCGTGACCAGCGCGCCGCGGATGTTGCTAAACCGGAAGATCGCCTTCATCGACGTCGGGTAGTCCTCCGGCTTGATGCCCATCGGGACGACCACGGCGTCGATGCCGTTCTTCTCGAACCACGGGTTGTAGATCATCGGGGCCTTGAACGCCTCGGTCGGATAACCGAAGTGCCCGATGAGAGTGGTCTTGCCGCTGATCATGAGAGGCTCCGGCCGGCTATGAGTGAGCTCGCATCGACTCTGGCACCTGAACCGATCGGAAAGTTCATGCGCCCGCCTTCGCGAGACGCGCGTCGGCGAGCGCCTGCGCGCGGATCCGCGCGTACTCCGCCTCGGGAACCGGGATCGCGTTCGGGTTGCCGAGGTCGTTCATGTGCACCCGCGAGGTCTCCCGGGCCGTCCACGCCGCGAACGCCGCGACGCACGTGATCGCGAACGTGATCGAACCGATCGTCAGCGGGATGTTCGTCGCGCCCGGCGGCGCGACCGAGACGAACAGCGCGGGCAGCAGCGCGGTGACGAGCGTCCCGAGGTTCTGCGAGATCGCCATGCCCGACACCCGCGTCCGCGTCGGGAACATCTCCGGATAGAAGCTCGGGAAGACCGCGTTGTAACCCTGGTAGACGACGCCCCACATCAGCAGCGACATCGCGATCGCGAGCGGCACGCTGTGGATGCTGATCGCGTACAGGTAGCCGAACGACAGCAGCCCCGACAGCAGCGCGCCGACGATGATCGGCGGCCGGCGGCCGATGCGGTCGGCGAGGTTGCCGACGAACGGGATGACGAGCACGGCGACGATGTTGCCGAGCACCGGAATCCACAGGTACACGTCCTTCTCGAAGTTGATGCCGTAACCGGGCTGCACCGCGTAGGCCGCGCCGAAGATGGTCGCGATGACGGGGATCGTGTTCATCAGCGAGCACGCCATCACGCGCAGCATGTCGCGCCAGCTGACGGTGATCGCCTCGATGATCGGCGCCTTCGGCTTGCCCTGACCGTCCTCGGCGGCAAACGCCGGCGTCTCGTCGACCTCGCGGCGGATGATGTAGCCGGCGATGATCACGACGACGCTGAGCAGGAACGGAATGCGCCAGCCCCAGCTGCTGAACGCATCGGCCGGCATGAAGTGCGCGAGCGGCAGGAACACGGCCGCGGCCATGATCTGGCCGGCCTGCACGCCCTGCAGCGTGAAGCTCGAGAAGAAGCCGCG
>CAXTDA010000137.1:0-9122 GCA_964242935.1 uncultured Burkholderiaceae bacterium
CCGGCGCTCCGCTGGACGCAGACCGCGTTCATCCAGGCGCAGGTCATGGTCGAGGACCGCTATCTCTACGACCCGGTCGCCCGCCGCTATACCGTCGACCGCCTCCTCGACGACCTCGCGACGCGCTACGGCGGCATCGACGCGGTGTTGCTCTGGCCGGGCTATCCGAACATCGGCGTCGACACCCGCAACCAGCTCGACCTGATCCGGTCGATGCCGGGCGGCGTCGACGGCGTGCGTCGCCTGGTGGCCGACTTCCATCGACGGGGCGTGCGCGTGCTGTTCCCGCTGATGTTGTGGGACCAGGGCACGCACGATCCCGGCAAGCCGTGGCCGGAGGCGGTGGCCGAACTGATGAAGGCGATCGGCGCCGACGGGATCAACGGCGACACGCAGGACGGGGTGCCGCTCGCGTTCGCGACGGCGGCCGAACGCCTCGGCACGCGGCTCGCATTGCAGCCCGAGGGCGTGATGCACGACGAGCAACTCGCGTGGAACGTCCTGTCGTGGGGGCAGTACGAATTCAGGTTCACGCCCAAGGTCGACCGCTTCAAATGGCTCGAGCCGCGGCACATGGTCAACATCTCGGACCGCTGGGCCCGACGGAAAACCGACGACTTGCAATACGCGTTCTTCAACGGCATCGGCTGGGAAAGCTGGGAGAACGTCTGGGGCATCTGGAACGGCATCACCCCGCGCGACGCCGAAGCGACACGGCGGGTCGCGACGCTCGAGCGGGGCCTCGGCGCGATCCTGAACAGCCCCGGATGGGAGCCGTTCTATCCGACGCGCGGCTTCGGTGTCTTCGCGAGCCGCTGGCCGACCGGCGACCGCACCGCGTGGACGATCGTCAATCGCAACGAATACGCGGTGTCGGGCACGCAACTCGCGGCGCCGCAGGCCACGGGTCGTCGCTGGTTCGACCTCTACCACGGCGTCGAGCTCGCGCCGCAGACGATCGGCGGGCAGGCGATGCTGTCGTTCGACATCGAGGCGGAGGGCTATGGGGCGATCGTGGCCGTCGACGGTCCGCCCGATGCCGCGCTCGTCGACCTGATGGCGCGGATGAAGGCGATGACGGCGCGGCCGCTCGTCGACCACCCCATCGACTGGAAGCCGCTGCCGCAGCGTCTCGTGCCGATTGCGCCGACTGCGCCGCGCGACACGGCGCCCGAGGGCATGGTGACCGTTCCTGCCGCGACCTTCGCCTTCGCGGTGCGCGGCGTCGAGATCGAAGGGGACGACAAGGTCGGCGTCGACGTGGCCTATCCGTGGGAGGAAACGCCGCGGCGCTTCCATGCCCACGACCTGCCCATCCACGCCTTCCACATCGACCGCACGCCGGTCACGAACGCGCAGTTCCGAGCCTTTCTCGATGCGTCCGGCTATCGCCCCGCGGACGACCAGGACTTCCTGAAGGACTGGCGGGACGGCACCTATCCGGAAGGATGGACGAACAAGCCGGTGACGTGGGTCTCGATCGAAGATGCCCGCGCCTATGCGGCGTGGGCCGGCAAGCGACTACCGCACGAGTGGGAGTGGCAGTACGCGGCGCAGGGCACCGATGGCCGCCCCTATCCGTGGGGCGACGCGTGGCGCGCCGACGCCGTGCCGGTGCCGAACGAGGGCCGTCGACCGCAGCCGCTCGACGACGTCGGGACGCACCCGGGAGGCGCGAGTCCGTTCGGCGTCGACGATCTGGTCGGTACCGTCTGGCAATGGACCGACGAATACGAAGACGAGCACACGCGAGCCGCCATCGTCCGCGGCGGCAGCGCCTATCGACCGCAGGGCTCGATCTGGTACTTCCCTGCCGCGTATCGGAACGACGAACACGGGAAGCTCCTGCTGATGGCGCCGGGCCGCGATCGGTCGGGGATGATCGGATTCCGCTGCGTGGCCGACGCGCGCTAGCGCTCCGGCGTCAGCGCTTCCTCGACGTCGCGCAGGCGCTCCTTGCCGAAGTACATCTCGTCGCCGACGAAGAAGGTCGGCGAGCCGAAGGCACCGCGCGCCGCGGCACGCTCCGTGTTCGCGAGCAGCTCGGCCTTGACCTCGGGGTCCAGCGCGGCCTGCATCAGCCGCTCGGCATCGAGCCCGCCGTCGGCCAGCGACGACGCGACGATCTCCGGCGCATCCATCTTCAGCCCGCATTCCCACATCGCCGCGAAGACGACGTCGACATAGCGCTCGAAACAGCCGAGTCGCCGTGCGGCCACCGCGCCGCGCATGATCTGCAGCGTGTTGATCGGGAAGTGCGGGTTGAAGCGGAAGCCCGCGAGGCCGTGCCGCATCACGAAGCGTTCGGTCTCGCGGCGTTCGTAGCGCAGCTTCGCCGGGATGCCCGCGAACGCCTCCATCGGCGACCGGTTGTTCGTCAGCCTGAACAGGCCGCCGAGCAGGGTCGGAACGTAGTCGAAGCGGACGCCGGTACGCCGTTCGATCGCGGGGATCACCGCATGGGCGAGGTAGGCGTTCGGGCTGCCGAAGTCGAAGAGGAACTCGACTCTTGCGTTTGCGACCTTCGCGTCGTCCACGGGCGTCGTCACCAGCTCTCGAGCCACGGCCGCATCTCGGTCTCGTGCGTCCACGCATCGCGCGGCTGCACGTGGATCCGCCAGTACGCGTCGGCGATGTGTTCGGGGTCGACGATGCCCTGCCGCTCCTTCAACGCATACCGGTCGGGGAAGTTGCTGCGGATGAATTCGGTATCGATCGCGCCGTCGATCACCGTGTGCGCGACATGGATGCCCTGCGGCCACAACTCGCGCGCCATGCTCTGGGCCAGCGCGCGGAGCGCGTGCTTCGCCCCGGCAAAGGCCGCGAAGCCTTCGCGGCCGCGCAGGCTCGCCGTCGCGCCGGTGAAGATGATCGTGCCGTGCCCGCGCGGCAGCATCGCCTTCGCTACCTCGCGGCCCATCAGGAAGCCGCCGAAGCACGCCATCTCCCAGACCTTGCGATAGACGCGCGCGGTCGTCTCCGTGATCGGGAAGCGGACGTTCGCGCCGATGTTGAAGACGGCCACCTCGATCGGCGCGATGGTGCGTTCGATCCGTTCGACGAGCGCCGTCATCGCCTCTTCGTCGCGGGCGTCGCTGCCGAAGCCGTGCGCCTCGCCCCCGTCGTCGCGGATGCGTTGCACCAGCGGCTCGAGCTTGTCGGCCGTGCGCCGCGTCATGCAGGCGACGTAGCCCTCGCGCGCGAAGCGCCGCGCGATCGCGCCGCCCGTCGCGTCGCCCGCGCCGATCACGAGGATCGCCTTCTTCGCTTCGTTCATGCCGCCTCCGTCCTCCGTCTGCCGACCGGGCGATGCCTCGGGTCGTGCTCATGTCCGCGTTCGATCGCAGGATGCCAGGATAACGATCGCGATCCGCGACAGAGAGCCCGTTCATGCATCGCGCTTGCCCGCGCAGCATCCAGGAGAAAGCTGCGACACTCGCTCATCCCATCATCCCGGAGAGCCGATGCCGATCGTCCACCACCTTCGTCGATCGCAGTCCGAGCGCGTCGTCTGGCTCTGCGAGGAGCTCGGGCTCGACTACACGTTGAAGTGCTACGACCGCGACCCGGTCACGATCCTCGCGCCGCCCGAGTACAAGGCGCTGCATCCGATGGGTATCGCGCCGGTGATCGAGGACGATGGCTTGGTGCTCGCCGAGTCGGGCGCCATCGTCGAGTACCTGAACACGAAGTACGGCGGCGGCCGCCTCGCGCTCGATCCAACGCATCCCGACTACGCGCAGTACCTCTACTGGATGCACTTCGCGAACGGCCAGCTGCAGCCGCTGATGGGCCGCAACAGGATCCTGAGGCGCCTCGACCTGCCGCCCGACAACGCGATGCTGCTGTCGACCCGCGGGCGGCTGGAACTCGCGCTCTCGCTGGTGGAAGACCGCCTCGGCGCAGCGACGTGGCTCGCCGGATCCACGTTCACCACGGCGGACATCATGACGGTCTTCACGCTGACGACGATGCGATCGTTCTACCCGCTCGACCTCGCGCCGTACCCGAACATCCGCGGATGGCTGGCGCGGGTCGGCGACCGGGCGGCTTATCGACGGGCGATGGCGAAGGGGGATCCGGGGATGGAGCCGATGCTCGCCTGACGAGGTGGCGGGCGTTCCCGGCCCGCGACCGATGCCGGGTTCGTCGGCTTCCCGGTCGATGGCCCCTGGTTGTCGCCGGCCCGCCGGTGCCGGCGGCGCTACCCTTTTCGGCTGTCCCGTTGAAAGGCGGCAATGATTAGCAGACTCACCCGCATCGCACCGTCGGGCGGAGACGATGAACCAGCGTCATAGCAGCGTCTCCATTCTCGGTGGCGGTCCCGCGGCGCTGCTTTCGCAGATTTTCCTGAGCAGAAACGGGGTCTCGTCATGCATCTTCGCCGAGTCCCTGTTGGGGAATCTCGCGCCGCTGCAGATCGGTGAAGCGCGGGTCGCCCCCATACCGATCTTCATCACTCCAGGCACATTCCTGGCCGGACAACTCGCGCTCGGCCCCTTGCTCGAAACCGATCAGATCGATACGCGCTATACAACGGTCGTCAGAAGCCATGCGGACGACCGCCCGCGACCCGGATCCTATGCGGACTTCATGACGCAGCAGTACGCAGACGCCGAAAGACGGCTCATCATCACGAAGAAGCACACAGGGCAACTGGCGTTCGAGCGCGACCTCCCGGGGCTGCGACGAAAGGTACTGTCGCACTATCCAGTCGGGCACGCGCCAACGAGGCGAGTGGGCTTCACCGACGGGGTCTCGCCGTTTCTCTCATTCGTCGAGCGCCAACAACGCATCACCGCAATCGACGACGCTGTCGTCGCCGTGGACGTCGCGAAGCGCTGCTTCTTCACGCGCTCGCAACGGGTGACCTACGACCATCTCGTCTCGACGCTGCCCCTGTTGAATTTCTTGACGTTGGCCGGCATGCAGACATCACTGACGACCGTGTCCGGCGGCGCTCAGCTGGTCGTTGCCAGTACCAGAAATCTGGCAAGGCGGAACCAGCTCATCTACGACTGCGATTCGAATTCCCCGATCCATCGCGTGTTCATACCGCGAGACCACTTCGTCATTGCGCAAGTCTCCCGCGCACACTGGGACAGCGCTGACCTGACGATCACCGCGCGTATACAGGAGCTGTGCCAGTTCGACGATCTTCCGGTGACGATCAGGCGAATGACCGTCCATGACTGCTATCCGCTCGGATTATCCGACTACTCCCTGCGAGACGAGATCATTGGCGACCTTCGACGTTCGGGCGTGACCTTGTTCGGTCGGCTGGCGCAGTGGGAGTATCTCGACCTGGAGGAACTCGAATGGGAACGGATCACGTCTCTCGCCTGAGCATATCTCCTGAGATGGGGCTGCTGCCCGCGTCGCAGGCCGAGCGCTGCGACACGACGTACCAGAGGTCGGGTTTGGAGCTTGGATTTGGCCGCGGAGGACCGATCGACTGCCGAACCTCACATCAGCTTGTCCAGCGTGATCGGCAGATCCCGCACCCGCTTCCCGCAGGCGTTGTACACGGCGTTCGCGACCGCCGCGCCGACGCCGGTGATGCCGATCTCGCCGACGCCGCGGGCGCCCATCGGCGCGCGCGGATCGGCGATGTCGGTCCACATCACGTCGATCTCGGGCACGTCCAGATGCACCGGCACGTGGTACTCGGCGAGGCTCGGGTTCATCACGCGGCCTTTGCGCTCGTCGAATTGGGTTTCCTCCATCAGCGCGAGGCCGAGGCCCATCACGATGCCGCCGCGGAACTGGCTCGCCGCGGTCTTCGCGTTAAGGATGCGGCCGCAGTCGTACGAGCCGAGGAAGCGGCTGACGCGCGCCTCGCCGGTGACCGTGTTGACGCGCACCTCGCAGAACAGCGCGCCGTGCGAATGCATCGACCAGTGCTGCACCTCGAGCGGCGGCGGGGCTTCGCCTTCCACCGTGAGCTCGTCGCTCGTTCCCCGTGCCAGCAACGACGCGTAGGTCTCGTGGCGCGCCGGCTCGTCGATCTTGCAGAGACCGAAGTCGCGGCCTTCGACCTCGTCGGGCTTCAGGCCCTTCAACGGCGACGTCGATGACGAATCGGCGCCGGCCAGTTCCAGCAGCGCGGCGATCAGCTCGGCCTGCGCGGCCCGCACCGAGGCGCCGATCGACGCGGTCTGCTGCGAGCCGCCGGCGAGCACGACACCGGGAAAGCGCGAGTCGCCGTAGCAGACCTGCACGCAGTCCATCGGCAGCCCGAGCCGCTCGGCCGCGACCTGCGTCTGCGCGGT
Source organism: uncultured Burkholderiaceae bacterium (assembly GCA_964242935.1). Taxonomy (GTDB): domain Bacteria; phylum Pseudomonadota; class Gammaproteobacteria; order Burkholderiales; family Burkholderiaceae_D; genus CAHJXF01. The sequence continues at coordinate 6,273 of CAXTDA010000137.1, forward strand.
CGACGTCCCCATCCCCATCTCGTGCGCCGCGATCTCGACCCGGACCGTGACACCGCCCGCGACCGTCGCGTCCTTCGACAGCTTGATGCGCGCGGCGCCGCCGGGCATCCGGTAGTACGGATAGGTGGCGGTCGCGCAGCCCATGCCGACCAGCCATTCGCCGTCGCGTTTCGAGCCGGGCACGGGGTTGCGATCCTTCCAGCCGAAACGCTCCGCGCCCGCGCGCCACGCGTCCTCGATATGGCGCGACGAGAACTCGGCGCCGGTCGTGGGGTCCTTCGACGGCTCGTTCAGGATGCGGAGCTCGATCGGATCCATTCCCAGTTCGGCCGCGAGCTCGTCGATCCCGCATTCGAGCCCGAACGTGCCGACCGCCTCGCCCGGTGCCCGCATGAACGTGTTGGCCAGCATGTCCATCGAGGTCGTCTCGACATCGAGCTTGAACGCGTCGGCCGCGTACGCGTGACGGGCCGGCAGCATGAACGGCTCCGGCAGGTCGTTGTGCGCCGACATCGGCACGGTGCCGGTATGGATCAACGCGGTCAGGTGACCGTCGGGCCGCGCGCCGATCGCGACGCGCTGTTCGGTCGTGGTGCGGCCGCCGACGACGCGATACACCCCCTCGCGAGACAGCATGATGCGCACCGGCCGCCCCGCGAGCTTCGACGCCGCGGCCGCCAGCACCTGGTGCTGCCAAAGCGTCTTGCTGCCGAAGCCGCCGCCGACGTACGGCGACGTGACGTGCACCTGCGCTTCGTCGAGACCGAAGATCTGCGCCATCGACCACGCCATGTGCGCCACCGCCTGCGTCGCGTCGTGGATCGTCAGCTCGAGGTTCTCGCCGTCGCCCTTCCACGCCACCGTCGCCGCGTGCAGCTCGATCGGATTGTGGTTGTGGCGCGGCGTCGTGTAAGTCACGTCGATGCGATGCGGCGACGCGGCCAGCGCCGCCTCGGCGTCGCCGATCTCGAGCAGCAGCGGCTCGCCCTGGAACACGCCGGGCTTCGTGCCCTTCGTCTTCGCCGCGGCGAACGACGTGACCGACGCGTCCTCGTGGTACGTGACGGTGATCAGCGACTTCGCGTGGTCCGCCTGCTCCTGCGTCTCGGCGAGCACCAGCGCGACCGGCTGGCCGTTCCAGTGGATGCGACGGTCCTGCATGACCGTCAGGTCCATGCCGCCGGCCGCCTTGTCGGCCGACATGAAGAGCGGCATCTTCTGCATCTTCGGCGCGTTCCGGTACGTCATCACGAGCACGACGCCGGGCGCCGCCTCGGCCGCGGTCGTTTCGATCGTCAGGATGCCGCCCTTCGCGATCGTCGAATACGCGAGCGCCGCGTACACCATGCCGTCCATCGGGAACTCGGCGGCGAAGCGCGCCTTGCCCTGCACCTTCAGCGGCCCGTCGAGCCGCGAGATCGGCTGGCCGATCAGGCCGTGCTTGCGTTCGATCATCGGGTCGGGCTTGCCGCCCGGCATCCACGAATCCGGGGCGACCTCGATCGCCTTCTTCATCACCGTCTTGACCGCTGCTCCGATGAGGCTGCTCATGCGCCTGCTCCCTTCGTTGGTTGCCTGGTCAGCGACTCGAGCACCGCGACCAGCGTGCGCTCCGCGAGCTCGATCTTGAAGCCGTTGTGCGACAGCGGCTCTGCGTCGGCGAGCTCCGCCGCGGCCGCGGCGCGGAAGCTGTCCGTCGTCGCCGGCTTGCCCTTCAACGCGTCCTCGGCCTTCCAGGCGCGCCACGGCTTGTGCGCCACGCCGCCGAGCGCGAGCCGCACGTCCCGGACCGTGCCGCCGTCGAGGTCCAGCGCCGCGGCCACCGAGACCAGCGCGAACGCGTAGCTCGACCGGTCGCGCACCTTCCGATAGGTCGAGTGCGCCGAGAACGGCAGCGCCGGCAGCTCGACGGCGGTGATCAGCTCGCCGGCCGCGAGCACCGTATCGATCTGCGGATGGTCGAACGGCAGGCGATGCAGGTCCGTCATCGCCACCGTGCGCGTGCCGCTCGCGCCCTGCAGATGCACGACGGCACCGAGCGCGGCCAGCGCCACGCACAGGTCGCTCGGATGCGTGGCGACGCAGGCCGACGACGCGCCGAGGATCGCGTGGATGCGGTTGAAGCCGTCGATCGCGTCGCAGCCCTGGCCCGGCGTCCGCTTGTTGCAGCGCGCGCCGTCGTCGTCGTAGAAGTAGGTGCAGCGGGTCCGCTGCAGCAGGTTGCCGCCCACCGTCGCCATGTTGCGGATCTGCGCGGACGCGCCGGCGACGATCGCCCGCGACAACACCGGGAAACGCGTGCGCACCGCGTGGTGTTCCGCGACCGCGGTATTCCGCGCGGCCGCGCCGATCAGCAGGCTGCCGTCCGGCCGCTCGTCGATCGCGCTCGACAACCCGGTGACGTCGACCAGCGACGCGGGCCGCTCCAGCGTCTCGCGCATCAGGTCGACGAGGTTGGTCCCGCCGCCGAGATACTTCGCTTCGGGGTGACCGCCGAGCCGAACGGCATCGGCCGCATCGGTGGCACGGGCGAACGTGAAGGGCGTCATTGTGTGACCCCCGCGTGCCGTTCGACATGCTCCTCGGCGAACTCGCCGCTGGTCGGGCCGGCGTACTGCTCGGCGATCGCCGCGACGATGCCGTTGTACGCGCCGCAGCGACAGAGGTTGCCGCTCATGCGTTCGCGGAGCTCGTCGGGCGTCAGCACGATGGTCTCGTCCGCGAAATCCTCGGTCACGTTGCTCGGCACGCCGCGCTTCACCTCCGCGGCCATGCCGACCGCCGAGCAGATCTGCCCCGGCGTGCAGTAGCCGCACTGGAAGCCGTCGTGGTCGATGAACTTCTGCTGCA
>CAXTDA010000138.1:0-9118 GCA_964242935.1 uncultured Burkholderiaceae bacterium
CCGGGGGGGGGCTGGCGGGGGGGGGGGGCGTTTGCGGGCGCACGTCCGTTGTCGCGGGCGGAACGGCGGCGGGGGCGCCGCCGCGACCCCGGTCCGGCGTCGCATCGTCTATGCGCCGGTGACGTTCTCCGAAGAGCACGGCGTGCGCTTCCTCCACTTCGGGACCGAGTGGGTGCAGGGGGCGATGCGCCTCGCGAGACCCGACGCGATCGAACTCGAATACGCGCAGCAGATGATGGCGTGGTCGCTCTTCATCGAAGCGCCGCGCGCGATCGCGCAGCTGGGCCTCGGCGCGGCGGCGCTGACGCGTTTCTGCCGCAAGCACTACCCCGACGCGCGGGTCACCGCGGTCGAGCTCAACCCCGCGGTGGTCGTCGCGGCGCGCGCGATGTTCGGCCTGCCCGACGACGACGCGCGCCTGACGGTGCGGATCGAGGACGCCGAGACCTACGTCGACGATCCCGACGTGCACGGCACGCTCGACGCATTGCAGGTCGATCTCTACGACGCGACGGCGCGCGGCCCCGTGCTCGAATCGGCGGCGTTCTATGCCGCCTGTCGCGCCTGCCTGCGGTCGCCGGGCGTCCTCACGGTCAACCTGTTCGGCGTCCACGCGAGCTTCGCCCGCAACCTGCGGAGCCTGAAGGCCGCGTTCGACGGCCGCGTCGTCGCGCTGCCCGAGGTCCACGCGGGCAACCGCGTGGCCGTCGCGTTCAACGGCCCGCCGCTCGACGTGCCGTGGCTGCTCCTGCACGAACGCGCCGCGGTCGTGGCGAGCCGTCTGCAGCTGCCGGCATCACGCTGGGTCGTCGGGCTGCGCGCGGCAGCGGGCGAGCGCACACGGTCGTTCCGTATCTGAGCTTCGGCCGCGAAGGCCGGTCCGGGGCGCTCCTATAATCGAACGCCGACCCCGCAGCGATCGATGTCCCCACCATGAGCGCACTGCCCACCGCGAATGCGAAGGACCAGCGCCTCACGCTCGACCGCGTCATGCGCTGGCTGCTTGCCGACGGGATGGTCGGGGCCGCGCAGGCCGACCTGCTGCAGCGCGACGCGGCACGGCTGCGGAGCGAGGCGCATCCGTTGTCGATCGTTGCCGACGCCAAGCTCAAGTCCCTCGCGCCGCCGCATCGGCTGCTGACGCTCGACGCGCTGTCCGAGTGGCTCGCGACGAAGGTCGATCTCGGCTACACCCGCATCGATCCGCTGAAGGTCGACTTCTCGAAGATCTCCGACCTGATGTCGGTCAACTACGCGACGCGCTTTCGCATCCTGCCGATCGAGATCAAGGCCGGCGAGGTGGTGATCGCGACGTCCGAGCCGTTCCTCGTCGAATGGATCCCCGAGATGCAGCGGATCTGGCGTCGCGACGTGCGCCGCCTGTTCGCGAACCCGGCCGACGTCACGCGCTACATCGCCGAGTTCTTCAGCCTCGCGCGTTCGGTCAAGGGGGCCGCCGCGAAGGGCGGCGCGGCGGTGCAGAACAGCTTCGAGCAACTGGTCGAGCTCGGCAACGCCAAGGCGGGCACGCGGCAGTACGACTCGAACGACGCGCACATCGTCCAGATCGTCGACTGGCTGTGGCAATACGCGTTCGACCAGCGCGCGTCCGACATCCACCTCGAGCCGCGGCGCGACCAGGGCGTCGTGCGCTTTCGCATTGACGGCGTGCTGCATCAGGTCTACCAGGTGCCGACCGCGGTGATGTCGGCCATGACCAGCCGCGTGAAGCTGCTCGGCCGCATGGACGTGATCGAGAAGCGCCGGCCGCAGGACGGGCGGATCAAGACGCTGACCGCGAGCGGCGTCGAGGTCGAGCTCCGCCTGTCGACGCTGCCGACCGCATTCGGCGAGAAGCTCGTGATGCGCATCTTCGATCCCGACGTCGTCGTCAAGGACTTCGCCGAGCTCGGTTTCTCGGACGACGATGCGAAGCGCTGGAACACGATGACCGGCCGGCCGTACGGGATCGTGCTGGTCACCGGGCCGACCGGCTCGGGCAAGACGACGACGCTGTACTCGACCCTGAAGACGCTCGCGACCGAGGAGGTCAACGTCTGCACGATCGAGGACCCGATCGAGATGGTCGAGGGTGCGTTCAACCAGATGCAGGTCCAGTCGTCGATCGACCTCGGATTCGCCGACGGCGTGCGCGCGCTGATGCGCCAGGACCCCGACATCATCATGATCGGCGAGATCCGCGACCTCGAGACCGCCGAGATGGCGGTCCAGGCCGCGCTGACCGGGCACCTCGTGTTCTCGACGGTCCATACCAACGACGCGCCGTCGGCGATCACGCGGCTGCTCGAGCTCGGCGTCGCGCCCTATCTGCTGAACGCGACCGTGATCGGCATCATGGCGCAGCGCCTAGTCCGCACGCTGTGCCCGCACTGCAAGACGCCGGGGACGGTCGAGGCGGAGACCTGGAAGGCGCTGATCGCACCGTTCAGGACCGAGCGGCCGATCGAGCTGCAGAAGCCGGTCGGCTGCATCGAATGCCGCATGACCGGTTACCGCGGGCGCACCGGGATCTACGAGATCCTCGAGATGACGCCGGAGGTCAAGGCGCTGGTGTCGTCGGCGCCGAGCATCGATGCGATCCGCCAGCGCGGGCTTCGCGACGGCATGCGCCCGCTGCGGGTGTCGGGCGCGATGAAGGTGGTCGCCGGCGTGACGACCGTCGAGGAGGTGCTGAAGGCGACGCCGACGGTCGACGGCTGAATCCTTTTGGTCCCCTGTCGGGCAATCGCGAAGTTTTTCCCACAACGCGTCGATACTGGTTTAGTGCTGGTCGGAACACGGTTCGTCTCGTCCGGGTCGTCGACCGCCGCATGCATCTCGAAGTCGTGGTCGGCACGCGGCGATCTTGCGTCGTCACGCGCCGAAGGAAGAGGTCGGGTGAGGTCGTCCGACGGAGGACAGGCACATCGAACCGCAGTTGCCGACCATTCGGACCAAGCTGACGTGGATCGTCCTGGCTTGCCTGACGCCTGCGCTGATCGGATTCGCGCTGCTGATCGCGCATTTCCTGCAACGGGAAGGCAATCAGGTCAAGCAGGACAGCCTCGTCAGTGCCCGGACGCTGATCCGTGCGGTCGACCGTGATCTGCTGGTCGGACTGAACGTGGCCCGCGCGCTGGCCAGTTCGCCCAGCCTCGACACCCCCGAGCTGGCTGCGTTCCTGGCGCAGGCGCAAGGCGTGCTGGGCGAAGACTTCGTAGGCTACAACATCGTGCTGAGCGATCGGAACGGGACGCAACTGATCAACACGTTGCGGCCGCTCGGCGAACCGAAGCTCGATCCAGCCGCCGGCAAGCGCCTCCGTCGTATTTTCGAGTCCGGCAAGCCGGAGATCTCGGACCTCTTCATCGGCGGCGTGGTGGGTGGCCCGGTCGTGTCGGTTCGTGTTCCCGTCCGCCGCAACGGCGAGGTCGTCTATGTGCTGTCGGTGTCGTTTCTCCCCGACCGCCTCGGCAAGGTCCTCGACGAACTGCGGCTGCCGAACGATTACGTCATCGCGATCCTGGACAGCCAGGGCGTCATCGTCGCCCGCACCCGGGAACCGGAACGGTTCGTCGGACGAATCGCGGCACCCGGCCTCGTCGGGCGCATACAGGAAGTCGACGAGGACATCATCGAGTCCGTGACCGTGGACGGCGTTCCGGTCTACTCGATGTTCAGTCGTTCGCGCTTCTCCGGCTGGACCGTGGTGATCGGCGTCAGTCGAAGCGCCGTGGTGGCCGGACCGCTTCGATCCGTCGTGTGGCTGATCTGGGTCGTCGCGACGATGACGATCATCGGGCTCGCGGTCGCCTGGAAGCTCGCGGGCGACGTCAGGCGTTCGGTGAAGTCGCTGGTCGCCGCCGCTTTCAGTTCGGGCGATCCCGTCCGACCGCCGCTGCTGCTGCAGATCGCCTTCCGGGAAGCGCGCGAGGTCGCGACCGTGCTCGCCCAGCACCACGACCGCCTCGACGAGCTGGTCGACCAGCGCACGCGGCAATTGACCGAGTCGAACGACCGCCTCGTCGCGAGCGAACGCATGATCCGGGCGGTCACCGACAACCTGCCGTCGCTCGTGTCGTACTGGGACGTGGACCTTCGTTGTCGGTTCGCGAACCGGCAGTTTCTCGAGTGGTTCGGCAAGACCCCGGCCGAGATGGCCGGTATCGCCATGCGGGACCTCCTGGGCGACGACCGCATCACATCGATCGAGCCGCATTTCCAGCGCGCGGTGCGAGGCGAGGTCGAGACCTTCGAGATGCCGCTCGAGGTGACGTCGGGTCGGACCCGCGATACGTTGACGAGCTACGTTCCCGACCGGAGCAGCGACGGAAGCGTCGTCGGCGTCTTCGCGCTCGTGTCCGACGTGACGGCGCTCAAGCGGGCGGAAGAGGCGCAGCGCATCGCGGCGACCGCGTTCGAGTCGTCCGAGTCGATGATGATCACCGACGCCGAGCTCGCGATCCTGCAGATCAACCATTCGTTCAGCGAAGCGACCGGCTATTCGATGGCCGACATCGGCGGTCAGACTCCTCGACTGTTCAAGTCGGGGCGCCATGACGCGGCGTTCTACGAAGCGATGTGGGAATGCCTGACGCGCACCGGCTCGTGGAAGGGGGAAGTCTGGAACCGGAACAAGGACGGCGGGATCGTGCCGACCTGGATGAACATCACCGCCGTGAAGAGCGCCGCGGGGACCACCACGCACTACGTCTCGAGCCATACCGACATCGCCATGCGGAAGGCGGCGGATGAAGAGATCCGGCAGCTCGCGTTCTTCGACGCGCTGACCGGACTTCCGAACCGGCGCTTGTTGACGGACCGGCTGCGTCAGACGCTGGCGGGCAGCGTCCGTACCGGCCGCACGGGTGCGTTGATGTTCATCGATCTGGACGACTTCAAGCGCCTGAACGATACGCTGGGCCACGAGATGGGCGACCTGCTGTTGCAGCAGGTCTCGGTTCGCCTGACCCGCTGCACGCGGGCGACCGACACCGTGGCCCGACTCGGCGGCGACGAGTTCGTCGTCCTGCTCGCCGATCTGATCGACACGCCGGAGATCGCCGCGACCCAGGCGGAACAGGTCGGAGCGAAGATCCTCGCGGTGCTGAATCAGACGTTCGACTTGAACGAGCACACCTATCGCAGCACGCCGAGCATCGGCGTGACGATGTTCGACGGGCACAACGGCAATGGCGCGGAACTGATGAGGCGCGCCGATCTCGCGATGTACCAGGCGAAGGTTGCCGGTCGCAACGCGCTTCGCTTCTACGACCCGGAGCTGCAAGCGGCCATCGATGCACGGGTGCGTATCATCGCCGAACTTCAGGAGGCCATCGCCGCGGCCGAACTCGTCCTGCACTATCAGACCCAGGTCGATCAGACGGGCGAGGTCGTCGGAGTCGAGGCGCTGGTGCGGTGGTTGAGCCCGAGGCGCGGCCTGATCTCCCCGCTCGAGTTCATTCCGATCGCCGAGGAGACCGGATTGATCCGTCCTCTCGGCCTGTGGGTCATCGAGGCGGCGTGCCGGCAGCTGGCGGCGTGGGCCATCGATCCGCTGGTCGCTCGCCTGATCGTGTCAGTCAACGTCAGCGTCGCGCAGTTCCGGCATGCGACGTTCGTCGCGGATGTGCTGGCGGTGCTCGATCGCACGGCCATCGACGCGACCCGTCTCAAACTGGAACTGACCGAAAGCCTGCTGTTGACCGACGTGGACAACGTCATCCTGAAGATGAACGCGTTGAACGCGCGCGGCATCCGGTTTTCTCTCGACGACTTCGGAACCGGCTATTCGTCGTTGACCTACCTGAAGCGGCTACCGCTTTTCGAATTGAAGGTCGATCGATCGTTCGTGACCGACGTGCTGTTCGACCGCCGGGACGCGGCGATCGCCCGCAGCATCGTCGCGCTGGCGCAAAGTCTCGGGCTGTCGGTCGCCGTGGAGGGTCTCGAGATCGAGGCGCAGCGCCGGTTCTTCGTCGAGCTCGGCTGCGAGACCTATCAGGGGTTCCTCTTCAGCCGGCCGAAGCCCGTCGCGGACCTCGAAGACGCCCTCGGTCTCGTGCCCGACGGCCACCGCCCGAATTCGCGCGCCGCGGCAAGCGATTGAACCTCGTCGCCCCATTCGCCGCGTCCACTCGCTTTTCCGGCGCCCCGCCACGTATTGCCAGTTCGGTCCGCGCCGGACCCGGTGCGCCGAAACCCGTTGCTCGCGCGCACGATGCCGTCCCCGACGGCCCGCTTCCCGGACTGACCGCGCTCGAACCGCCAGTGACCCTAAATATCAGCCGCGCTCGACGTGACCGTTGACGATGCGGACGCGCTCGCCGATCGCGTAAGGGAACGGGTTGACCTGCGTGAAGGTCCGCGTCGAGCCGTCTTCCAGTCGCACGACCATCTGGTGCTCGACCTCGGACCGCACGTTCTTCTCGATCGCGTTGCCGCCGAGGCCGCCGCCGACGGCACCGGCCACCGTCGCGAGCGCCTTGCCGCGGCCGGCGCCGACCATGTTGCCGAGCAGTCCGCCGACCACCGCGCCGCCGACCGCGCCGACGCCGGTCGCCTGGCCCTTGACCTTGATGTCGCGGATCGAGTCGACCACGCCGCAGTTGCGACAGATCGGCGGAGGGGCCTGTGCGATCGGCGCCTCGCGATAGGTCGGCGTCACCGGCGCAGTCTCGATCGGTGGGGCGTAGCTCGGCGACGAAGGCGACGACGAGGCGATCCGCGGCGCGGGCTTCGGCGCTGCAGGCATCGCCTCCGGCCGCGTCTCGGGTTCGACCGGCTTCGGCGTCGCGACCGGATCGCTCGGCGCGGCCACGAGCGGCGCCGCGGCGTACGGCGACGGCGTCGCGTCGGACCGATTCATCACCATCGTCGTGACGCCGACCGCCGCGAGCACGATGACGGCGATCGCCGCCGTCGCGACGAGCGGATGCAGACGGGGGCGCTGCGGGTTGTTGCCTGTGTCCATGATGTCCTCCTGACTGGTTCGTGTCCCGACGCATCGCGACGAGCGCACGACGATGCACTCCGGCGTCACGGCGAGGAGTCGGCGACTCGCTGAATCCGGCCGACGGCATCCGCTGCCGATCGACGGTCAACGGGCGAGCCCCGGCGGGCGCGGACCGCGCCGTCGTTTCAAACGTAACGACTCGTGACCGCGCGGCTACTTCGACAGCAGCCGCATGCCGCGCGACAGACCTTCGAGGGTGATCGGCACCATCCGGTAACCCATGATCTGGTTGATCACGGAGATCGACTGCCGGTACTGCCAGAGCTGTTCGGGCTCGGGGTTGAGCCACAGGAACTTCGGAAACTGGTCGGTCAGCCGCTGCAGCCAGACGGCGCCCGCCTCCTCGTTGTTGTATTCGACGCTGCCGCCCGGTTGAAGGATCTCGTACGGGCTCATCGTCGCGTCGCCGACCAGGATCAGCTTCGTGTCCGGCGTGTACTTCCTGAGCACGTCCCAGGTCGGCGTGCGCTCGGCGTGACGGCGCCGGTTGTTCTTCCACAGGTAGTCGTAGACGCAGTTGTGGAAGTAGAAGAAGTCCATGTGCTTGAACTCGGCCTTCGCCGCCGAGAACAGTTCCTCGGTGCGCGCGATGTGATCGTCCATCGTGCCGCCGACGTCGAGCAGCATCAGCACCTTCACCTTGTTGCGGCGCTCGGGGACCATGCGGATGTCGAGCCAGCCCGCGTTCTTCGCGGTCGCGCCGATCGTGTCGGGCAGGTCGAGTTCGAGGTCGGCCCCTTCGCGGGCGAAGCGGCGGAGACGCCGGAGCGCGATCTTGATGTTGCGGGTGCCGAGCTCGACCTGGTCGTCGTAGTCGCGGTACGCACGCGACTCCCAGACCTTGACGGCCGTGCGATTGCCGGCCGACTCGCCGCCGATGCGGATGCCCTCGGGGTGGTAGCCGCCGTTTCCGAACGGCGACGTGCCGCCGGTCCCGATCCACTTGCTGCCGCCCTCGTGACGGTCCTTCTGCTCGTCGAGGATCTCCTTGAGTCGCTTCATCAGCGCGTCCCAGCCGCCGAGCGCCTCGACCTGCGCCTTCTCCTCGGGCGTCAGCTCGCGGTCGAGCTTCTTCATCAACCAGTCGAGCGGCAGGTCGCGCTGGAGGTCGACCTTGGCCACGACGCCGTTGAAATACGCGCCGAACGCCTTGTCGAACTTGTCGTAGTTCTGCTCGTCCTTGACCAGCGCGGTCCGCGCGAAGTAGTAGAAGTCGTCGATCGACGGTTCGATGACGTCCTTCTTGATGCCCTCGAGCAGGACCAGGTATTCCTTGATCGAGACCGGAATGCGGGCGGATTTCAGTGCGAAGAAGAAGTCGATCAGCATCGCAGGCTCCTCGAAGGGTCGGTCACGCCGGACGGGCCGACAACATGAACGTCAGGTTGCTTCGCACCGCGGGCCATTCGGGCGCGATGATCGAGAACACGACCGTGTCCCGGATCGTGCCGTCCCCGGCGATCATGTGACTGCGGAGCACCCCGTCCTGCTTCGCCCCGAGACGGGCGATCGCCTCGCGGCTCTGCCGGTTCATCCAGTGCGTACGGAATTCCACCGCGATGCACGCAAGCGTGTCGAAGGCATGCGCGAGCAGCAAGCGCTTGGCCTCCGTGTTGAGTCCCGTCCGCTGCACGCGCTTCGCATACCAGGTCGAGCCGATCTCGACGCGGCGATTGACCGCGTCGATGTTCATGTAGGTCGTCATGCCGACTGCACGCCCGCTCGGCGGCTCGATGACGACGAAGGGCAGCATCGATCCGGCTCGCTGCGTGGCGAGCCGACGCTCGATCTCGGCCTCCATCCGTTCCGGCGCCGGGACCGAGGTGTACCAGGTCTTCCACAGCGCATCTTCGGCGGCCGCGGCGCACAGATCGGCCGCGTGATCGAGGGCGAGCGGCGCGAGGACGACGCGCTCGCCGGTCAGGGTCACGGGTTCGGCGAACGCCACGACCGTCGCGGCTCAGCGGTTGTTCTTCGCCATGAAGACGAGCCGCTCGAACAGGTGCACGTCCTGCTCGTTCTTGAGCAGCGCCCCGTGCAGCGGCGGCACGATCGCCTTCGCGTCCTTGCTGTGCAGCGCCTCGGGCGGAATGTCCTCGGCGA
>CAXTDA010000139.1:0-9011 GCA_964242935.1 uncultured Burkholderiaceae bacterium
CGCTGGGCACGCACGCGCCGATGGGGGAGGAGGCGCTGGCCGCGCACCTCGGCTACGCCCCGGGACGGATCGAGGAGACCTATCCGGGCACCACGGTGGTCAACCACGAGTGGTGGAAGCCCGAGACGTTCGCCGACCTCGGCACGATCCCGGCGGCGCGGATCGGCAGCGTCGTCGAGTTGTGGGGGCCGCGCGTGCCGGTCGACGACGTCGCGCGGGCCGCCGGCACGGTCGGTTACGAGCTGCTCTGCGCGCTCGCGCCGCGCGTCCCGGTCGTCACGGCGGATTGACAGACGATTGGCTAAAGTAAAGAACCTTTACGTCTGCAGCGAGTGCGGCGGGCAGACCGCGAAGTGGCAGGGCCAGTGTCCGCACTGCCAGGCGTGGAACACGCTGATCGAAGGCGTCGCCGAGGCGTCGGGTGCCGGCACGCATCGGTTCGCGGCATTGGCCGCGTCGACGCCGGTGCGCGCCTTGTCCGAGATCGACGCCGCCGACGTCCCGCGCTTCTCGAGCGGCATCGAGGAGTTCGACCGCGTGCTGGGCGGCGGCCTGGTCGCGGGCGCCGTGGTGCTGATCGGCGGCGATCCGGGGATCGGCAAGTCGACGCTGCTGCTGCAGGCGTTGTCGCACCTGTCGAACGTGCGTCGCACGCTGTACGTCAGCGGCGAGGAATCCGGCGCGCAGATCGCGTTGCGGGCGCGGCGTCTCGCCGGCGACGACGCCGGGTGGGGCGGCGCGCTGCGCCTGCTGGCCGAGATCAACCTCGAGAAAATCCAGGCCGCGATCACCGCCGAGCGGCCGGACGTTGCCGTGATCGACTCGATCCAGACGCTGTACTCGGAGGCGCTGACGTCGGCGCCCGGCTCGGTCGCGCAGGTCCGCGAATGCGCGGCGCAGCTGACGCGGATCGCGAAGCAGCTCGGCACGACGATCATCCTCGTCGGGCACGTCACCAAGGAAGGCACGCTCGCCGGTCCGCGCGTGCTCGAGCACATCGTCGACACGGTGCTGTACTTCGAAGGCGACACGCATTCGAGCTACCGGCTGGTTCGCGCGATCAAGAACCGCTTCGGCGCGATCAACGAGCTCGGCGTCTTCGCGATGACCGAGCGCGGCCTGAAGGGCGTCGCGAATCCGTCCGCGCTGTTCCTGTCGCAGCACGGACCGGACGGGAAGGGCGGCACGGTGCCCGGGTCGTGCGTGCTGGTCACGCAGGAAGGCACGCGGCCGCTGCTGGTCGAGATCCAGGCGCTGGTCGACAACGCGCACAACCCGAACCCGCGGCGCCTCTCGGTCGGGCTCGAACAGAACCGGCTCGCGCTGCTGCTCGCGGTGCTGCACCGGCACGCCGGTATCGCGTGCTACGACCAGGACGTGTTCGTCAACGCGGTCGGCGGCGTCAAGATCGTCGAGCCAGCGGCCGACCTCGCGGTGCTGTGCGCGATCCAGTCGTCGCTTCGCGGCAAGCCGATGCCGCGCGGGATGGTGGTCTTCGGCGAAGTCGGGCTCGCGGGCGAGATCCGGCCCGCACCGCGCGGGCAGGAACGGCTTCGCGAAGCGGCGAAGCTCGGCTTCGGGACCGCGCTGGTTCCGATCGCGAACGCGCCGAAGGGCAGGGGCGCGAAGATCGAGGGCATGGAGATCGTCGCGGTGTCGCGGATCGACGAGGCGCTGGACGCGTTGCGGGCGAGTTGAGTCCGACGCGGGAGCACCGCGTCACCAGGTCGGGTCCTTTCCCGGCGGCCCGATGTCGATATCCCCGCTCGGCGCGACGTCCGTGACGCCGTCGATCGCCTGGAGTCGAGCGATCGACGCCGCACCCGATCGACCGATGATGCTGCCGATCGCCTCCAGGATCTGATCGACCGTGAAACCGGCCTCTTCGAGTTCGGCGGCGATTGCGTCGATCGGCCTGCTCGAAGAGGTCGTGACCACCCAGGTTCTTTCTGCGGGCATGCGGTCCTCGCGGTGGCTGGTCTACCGGTTCGATGTCGGGCCGCTGCAGGGCGGCCCGACACCAGCTCAGGGCGCTTGCACGAGTCCCTTGCCGACCTTGCTCGGGGGGAACGGCAGCGGCTTCGCGGTGGCCAGCAGCTTGTTCCAGAGCGCCTGTCCCCGCAGCTGCGGACTGGTCTCGGCCCAGAGCGCGGCGCAACCGGCGACGTGCGGCGTCGCCATGCTGGTCCCGGAGAGCGTCCGGTAGCGCGTCGGCATCGGCGCCGACGAGAAGACATCGCGCCCCGGCCCGGAGATCTCGATCTTCCCGAAGTCGGAGAACGACGACGGCGACAGATTGGGATCGAGCGATGCGACCGACATGATCGTCGGGGAGTTGGCCGGCGCGCCCGTCGGTTGAGCCGCGTTGCCCGCCGCCGCGACGATGATGCAGCCGCGGTTGAGCGCTGCCTGTCCTGCAGCGGTGTACGCGGCCTGGACCGGCGCCTGCGATCCGAGCGACATCGAGATCACCACGCACTGGTTGGCCACGGCCCAGTTCATGCCGGCCAGGACACCGGCGGTGGCGCCGGTACCGGCGTTGCTCAACACCTTGCCGACATAGATCTGCGTCTTGTAGCCGATCCCGTAGCGGGGCGTCGTTCCCGGAGGCGCCAGCGGTCCGCAGGCGGTCCCGGTGGTATGCGTCCCATGGCCGTGCAGGTCCTGCACGGGTTGACCGACGAAGGATTGCGTGACGAAGATGCGGCCCGCGAAATCGGGATGGGTCAGGTCGAAGCCGGTGTCGAGCACGGCCACCCTGATCCCGACGCCGCTCCGCGAGCTCGGCGGTACCTTGCATTGATTGAGGCCCCAGGTCGCGCCCAGCGCTTCGGCGTCGACGTCGCGGAGGTCCTGTTCGGATCCACCGCCCAGGTCCTTCGCGATGACCTCGGCGGCCCGCATGAAGCCGCGCAGGTATTGCTCGCTCAGGTCGTTGGCGAACACGAAGTACTCCGGCTCGATCGTCTGGACGGCGCTGTCTGCCGAAAGCTCCGACTGCACGCTCATGCCCCGCGCGATGAAGGCATCGCCGCCGATCAGCGCGACGCCGATCTCGGGGAACACGACCGCCTCCGCGTCGCCGACGTCGTCCAGCGTCATCGCTTGGTTCTCGAAGTCGCGCGCGTCGGCCATTCGCATCTGCTGGCCTCGCAGTTCCTGGATGCCCTCTTCGACGGCACCCTGCTTGAACGTCACGAGGTGACGGCCGGTCTGGCCGCTTGCGTCTCCCCTCGCCTGGGCCGCGAGAAGCAGGTCGTCGACGTTGCTGCCGGCGTGCGATGCGACATCCTGCCCTTCGGAGGCATTTCCTTTCTTGGCCATCATCATTTCCTTTCGATGTGAACTGGAGCGGTTCAGGTGCGATTGCGTCGCCTCGAAAGGTGGTCGAGGTGAACGAGCATCGTTTCTCCTGAGCATCCAATTTGCGGAGTCCTCGGGGTCTTCGCATCCTCAAGGTGAATGACGAATCGGGCCGTCATCGCAGCGACGCGATCAGTCGATCGGCGGCGCGCGTGCCGCTGATCACGGCCGCCTCCAGCGTCGCCGGGTAGTGGGTCGTCGGATCGGCCTCGGCGACGTAGTCGCCCGCAAGCACGAGCCGCCGATGCGGCGTGTCGATGTCCGGGCGCGGCAGCGACGGCGTGCACGCGAAGGTCGCGCGCTTCTCGACGATGATCCGCGCGTCGATCGGCTGGCTCGGCATCCCGCACTGCATCGCGATCTGCGCGGCCACGGCCGCGATCAACGCGCGGTTCTCGATCTCGCGATGCGCCCCGTCCGCGCTGATGACGACGGCGACCAGCCCGAGCCCGGCCACCGGATCGTGCGGCCGCGGATCGGCCGCCACGCGGTCCGAGCGGTCGAAGGCCCACTGCCCGAAGTGGTCGACGTGCGGTGCCGACTCGAGCGCGATCATGCGGGCCGGCCAGCGCGGTCGTTCGCGGTAGAGCAGGTAGACGGTGACGATCGGCTGGAAACGGAACGCCTCGCACGCCGCGATCGGGTCCCGATAGCGCGGATCGCGGAGCCCCATCGCCGACAGCAGCCGCGCCGCCTCGCCGGGCGGCGTCGCGAGCACCGCCGCATCGAAGCGTCGCGGCGCGTCGACGCGGGTCGCGGTGCCGCTCGCGAGCAGGACGCCGTCGTCGTCGACGAGGAGGTTCTGGATGCGCGTGCCGGCGCGCGCGCTCGAGCGGAGGAAGCGTTCGGCCAGGTCCGGCAGCAGCCCGCCGAGGTCGACGCGCGGCAGCAGCAGGTCCGACGAACGCGCGTCGGCGCCGAGGCTGTCGCGCAGCACGTTCAGGAAGACCTGCGCCGAGGCGACCTCCATCGGCGTGTTCAGCGCCGCGATGCAGAGCGGCTCCCAGACCCGGTGCACGAGCAGCGCCGGCTGGTGCCACGCGGCGAACAGCGCCTCGACCGTGCAGTCGTCCTCGAGCGTCCATCCGCGTCGCTTCGCGCGCTGCATGAACATCGCGATCGCGATGCGATCGTCGATGCCGAGGCCGCGCGCGGTCAGGATCATCGCGACCAGGTGCCACGGCGCGCGATGGGTCGACGCCTTCAGCCGCAGGCCGTTCGCGCCGACCAGGTGCAGCGGCGTGCGTTCGAATGCCCGGTCCTCGTCGACGCCGAGCGCTTGCAGCAACGCGAGCGTGTGCCGGTACGCGCCGATCAGGATGTGCTGGCCGTTGTCGAGCGCGATCTCGCGACCGTCGTTCGCGGTCCACGGCACGCGCCGCGCGCGGCCGCCGAACGTCTTCGACGCCTCGAACAGCGTGCAGGCGAGGCCTGCCTGCGTGAGGCGGGTCGCGGCGGCGAGGCCGGCCCAGCCGCCGCCGACGACCGCGACGGACCGTGAAGGGCCTTCCGACGGGGTCATCGATTCAGGTCTTCAGGCCGACCCAGGTCCGCCACGCGATCCAGAGCTTCCGGATCGGCGTCAGCCCGATCCGCTGGTCGAGCACCGCGAAGTCGGCGCGCTCGATCTCGTCGAGCAGCACGCGATAGATCGCGCCCATGATGAGCCCGGTCCGCTGCACGCGGCGATCGATCGGCGGCAGCAGCGCCAGCGCCTCGTCGTAGATCGTGCGGGCGCGGGCGGCCTGGAAGCGCATCAGCGCGACGAAGGCCGGGCTGCTGCGTCCGGCGAGCAGGTCGGCCGCCGGCACGTCGAAGCGCTTGAGCTCGTCCATCGGCAGATAGATACGGCCGATCCGCGCGTCCTCGCCGACGTCGCGGATGATGTTGATCAGTTGCACCGCGAGACCGAGCTTCTCGGCATAGGCGGCCGAGCCCGGGTCGATCGCGCCGAAGATGTTCGACGACAGCAGACCGACGACGCCGGCGACGTGATGGCAGTAATGCGCGAGGCCCGCGAAGTCGAGGTAGCGCGACTGATGGAGGTCCATCTCCATGCCGGCGATGATCTCGAGCAACCGGTTCTTCGCGATCGCGTACGGCTCGATGTGCGGCTGGAGCGCGCGCGTCACCGGGTGCGTCGGCGTGCCCCGGTACAGCCGCTCGATCTCTTCCCGCCACCAGTCGAGCGTCCGCGCCGCGAGCGACGCGTCGGTGCTCTCGTCGACCACGTCGTCGACCTCGCGGCAGAACGCGTACAGCGCGGTGATCGCGGCGCGCCGCGGCGGCGACAGGAAGAGGAATGCGTAATAGAAGCTCGACCCGCTCTTCGCGGCCTTCTCCTGGCAATAGGCTTCCGGTGTCATCGGCGATCGGTCATCGGGGAATGGTGGAAGGCGGCAGCACGCGGTTCGGCAACCGCAGCGACATCGTCGCCGCCCGCAGCACGACGCGTACCCCGTCGGCCCGCCCGAGCGTCGGCCGATGCGCGAAGACGTCGCCGTCGACCGCTTCGATCTTCTCGAGGATGCGCAGACCGCCCTGCACAATCATCCGCAACTCGAAGCCGATGCGACCGCGGAGTGCGAGCGCGAGCGGCGCGCCTTCGAGCATCATCGCGCGGGTGCGAACGACCTCGTGGCGCATCAGCCGCTTCCACGCGTCGCCGCCGACGATCGACGCCGGATCGTCGATCAGCGCGTCGGCCGGCACGCCGAAGCGCTCGAGGTCGGCGAGCGGCAGGTAGATGCGGTCCTTCAGCCGGTCGATCGCGACGTCCTGCCAGAAGTTGATCCACTGCAGCGCCGTGCAGATGCGATCGGACCACAGGCGATGGACGTCGGTGTCGGCTCCGTAGAGGACCAGCAGCAGCCGGCCGACCGGGTCGGCGGAGCGCCGGCAGTAGTCGAGCAGCGCGCGATCGTCGGCGTACCGAGCGACGACGCAGTCCTGCGAAAACGCGGACAGCAAGTCGTGGAACAGGCCGACCGGCAGGTCGTGGGAACGGATCGTCGCGGCGAGCGCGACGAACATCGCCCCCGACGGCTCGGCGAGCGGTGGCTCGCCCCGTTCGATCCGCTGCAGTTGCGCATCGAACGCGGCCAGCGCCGCCTGCCGCTCTGGCGCGGTCGCCGTCCCTTCGTCCGCCAGGTCGTCCGCCTCGCGTGCGAAGCGGTAGATCGCCTCGATCGGTCGTCGCAGGCGCTTCGGCAGCAACACCGAAGCGACGGGAAAGTTCTCGTAATGGTCGACCGGCATGGGCTGAACGGGGACGCGCTGCGCGGCAGTATAGGAGCGATCCGTCGCCTCGGGCCTTCGGGACGGCGCGCCCGGGGGGGGGGGCGCGACGCCCGGGATCGTCACGTATAATCCGCCGCCGGGTCGCGTCGGGCCGGCCCGGAACGACGGCCACGCGAGCATCCCGGGCGTCGCCGCGAGGGTGGCGAAATTGGTAGACGCACCAGGTTTAGGTCCTGACGCCAGCAATGGTGTAGGGGTTCGAGTCCCCTCCCTCGCACCAGTCCCCCGCCGCATCGACCGCCCGCGACGATCGTCTCGCCGAGGTGCGCCGGCGCGTCGGAACGCAGCGCGTCGTGAGTCCCTCATCGAACACGGAATCGTCATGCAAGTAGAGAACCTCGGAAAGCTGGAACGCCGCCTCCACCTCTCGGTCCCCGTCGACGAGATCGAGAAGGAAGTCGACACGCGGCTGAAGCGCCTGTCGCGCACCGTCAGGATGGCGGGCTTTCGGCCCGGCAAGGTGCCGATGAAGATCGTCTCGCAGCAGTACGGATACCAGGTCCACAACGAGGTGTTGAACGAGAAGATCGGCGGCGCGTTCAGCCGCGCGGTCGAGGAGAACCGCCTGCGCGTCGCGGGCTCGCCGAGCATCACGGCGGCCAAGCAGGGCGAGGGTGGCGCGACCGATGCCACGGCGGTCACGTTCGACGCGACGTTCGAGGTCTACCCCGAGGTCACGCTCGCCCCGCTCGAGAACGCCGAAGTCACGCGTCCGCTGACCGAGGTCGACGAAGCCGCGGTCGACAAGACGATCGAGATCCTCCGGCAGCAGCGCGGCCACTTCCATTCGAAGGCCGCGCACGGACACGACCACGCCGACGACCACGGGCATGCCGCGCCGTCCGAGACGCCGGCGACGGCGCAGAAGGGCGACCGTGTGACGGTCGACTTCGTCGGCCGCATCGACGGCGAAGCGTTCGACGGCGGGACCGGCAGCGATTTCGCGTTCGTTCTCGGCGAGGGCCGCATGCTGCCGGAGTTCGAGGCCGCCGTGACCGGCCTCGGCGCCGGCGAGTCGACCACGTTCGACCTCCGCTTTCCCGATGACTACCAGGGCGCCGCGGTGGCCGGGAAGACGGCGACCTTCGATCTGACGGTCAAGGACGTCGAATGGGCGCACGTCCCCGCGATCGACGAGGACTTCGCGCGGTCGCTCGGCGTCGCGGACGGCGACCTCGACCGCATGCGCGTCGACGTTCGCAGCAACCTCGAACGCGAGGTCAGGAAGCGCCTGAAGGCGCGCACCAAGGACAGCGTGATGAACGCGCTGCTCGCGGGGGCCGGGATGGACGTGCCGAAGGCCTTGATCGATGCGGAGATCGAGCGCCTGATCGCGAACGCCGGCGACGAGATGCACCGGCGCGGCATGAGCCCCGACAGCATGCCGCTGACGCCCGACCTGTTCGCCGCGCAGGCCGAGCGTCGGGTGCGCCTCGGGCTGGTTCTCGCCGAACTCGTCCGCCAGGAAGACCTGCAGGCCCGGCCCGAGCAGGTCAAGGCGCACGTCGAGGAGCTTGCCCAGAGCTACGAGAAGCCGGCCGAGGTGATCCGCTGGTACTTCGCGGACCGCACGCGGCTGGCCGAGATCGAGGCCCTTGTGCTCGAGGAAAACGTCGTCACCTTCGTGCTCGGCCGGGCGTTGGTCCACGACGTCGACGTGCCGTTCGACGAACTGATGGGCAACGGCTGACCGGCCGCCCGACGTTACCCACCAGCAAGGACAGCGACCCCATGAGCAGCCCCTACGCATTCAGCCCGACCGAGCCGACCGGTCTCGGGATGGTCCCGGTGGTCATCGAGCAGTCGGGCCGCGGCGAGCGCGCGTACGACATCTATTCGCGGCTGCTGAAGGAACGCATCATCTTCCTCGTCGGCCCGGTCAACGACCAGACCGCGAATCTGGTCGTCGCGCAGCTGCTGTTCCTCGAGTCCGAGAATCCGGACAAGGACATCTCGCTGTACATCAATTCGCCGGGCGGATCGATCTACGCCGGCCTCGCGATCTACGACACGATGCAGTTCATCAAGCCAGCCGTCTCGACGCTGTGCACCGGCATGGCCGCGAGCATGGGATCGTTCCTGCTGATGGCCGGTGCGAAGGGCAAGCGCTTCTCGCTGCCGAACTCGCGGATCATGATCCATCAGCCGTCCGGCGGTTCGCAGGGCCAGGCCGCCGACATCGAGATCCAGGCGAAGGAGATTCTGTACCTGCGCGAGCGCCTGAACCAGATCTATTCGGAACGCACCGGACAGCCGATCGAGCGCATCAGCCGGGACACCGACCGCGACACGTTCATGTCGCCGGAGCAGGCGAAGGAATACGGCCTGATCGACGAGGTCCTGAGCAC
>CAXTDA010000140.1:0-8952 GCA_964242935.1 uncultured Burkholderiaceae bacterium
GGCATCTCTTGCATCGTCGTCTCCTGCGGGATGATCCCGTCTGTCAGATGGCCGTCAGCCCGCCGTCCACGGCGAGCGTCTGACCGGTGATGAACCCGCACGCGTCGGATGCGAAGAGCGCGGTCACGCCCTTCAGGTCCTCGGGGCCGCCGACGCGGTTCATCGGCGCCATCGCGGCGGTCCGGTCGCCGCCCAGCGCCGCGGCGATCGGCGCCGTCATCTTCGTCGGAAAGTAACCGGGTGCGATCGCGTTGACGTTGATGCCGAGCGGCGCCCACTCGGCCGCGAGCGTCCGCGTCATGTTGACCACCGCGCCCTTGCTCGCGTTGTACGCCAGCGTCGGCATGCCTTCGGGATAGGTGCCGGTGAGGCCCTGGATCGACGCGATGTTGATGACCTTGCCCGAGCGCCTCGGCACCATGCAGCGCCGTCCCACCTCCTGTGTGACGACGAAGATCGCCGTGACGTTGAGCGTGATGACCTTCTGCCAGCCGTCGAGCGGATGATCGATGGTCGGCGCACCCCACGAGGTGCCGGCGTTGTTGACGAGGATGTCGATCGGGCCGAGAGCCCCGACGATCTCGTCGACTAGCGGCGGGTGCGCGCCCCGGGCGCCCTTGGCCCACACGTTCGCCAGCGCGTCGATGCCGAGCGACGACAGATGTGCGCGAGCCGCGTCGAGCTCGTGCTTCTTCCGCGCCGTGATCGCGACCTTCGCGCCGAGCTCGCCGAGCACCTCGGCCATCTGCAGCCCGAGGCCACGCGATCCCCCGGTGACGAGCGCGACCCGTCCGTGGAGGTCTTGCAACGCCGCCAGACTCATCGTTCGTCCTTCATCGTTCCGCCTTCAAGGCCGGTTGCGGCCGAGCTCGTCGTGGCTCGACACCCAGTCGCCGGCGAGGATCGCCGACGACAGCGACGTGTCGCCGGCGAGCACGACGGCCGCGCAGATCTCGGCGAACTTGTCGGCCTTGCCGGCGCCGTAGCAGCCGAGCATCTCGAGACATTCGCGCTGCGTCGGCAGACCCGTGCCGCCGCCGTAGGTCGCGACGATCAGCGAGGTCAGCGTGATCGACCAGTAGTAGTCGCCGTTGTCGAGCAACTGCGCGTACGTGACGCCGGCGTGCGACTCGGAGATGTTGGCCACGTCCTGACCGGTCGCGATGAACATCGCGGTCAGGCCGTTCGCCGCGTGCGCGCCGTTGTTGGCCGACCCCGCGAGGAACGCGCCCGCGTTCGAGACCTGACGCGACCAGAACAGCTCCTTCGCGCTGATCCCCATCAGGCTCTGCAGCAGGTCGCCCCTGATCGTGCATTCGGCGACCACGCGCTTGCCGCGCGTGAGCAGCATGTTGGCGCGCGAGTGCTTCTTGTCGGTATCCATGTTGCCCGACAGGATGTAATTCGCGCCGCCCGGATAGTTCTTCTTGATCCACTCGCACGCGGCGAAGGTGGCCTTGCCGGTCATGTTCTGGCCCGCGGCGTCACCGGTGGTGTAGTTGAAGCGCAGGTTGCGGAGCGGCCCGATCGAGTACTGGCCGATGTTGACCAGCTTGCCGGACCGCGTCGTGGTCTGCGCGACGTCGCGGATCTCGTCGAAGTGCGCCTTGACCCACTCGCCGAAATCGCGGGCCTTCAGCGCGTCGTCCATGATGAAGACCGGCGAGCGCTGCATGAACTGCTCGACGACGGTGGTCTTCACGCCGCCGCTTTCGGACAGGAGGCGCATCCCGCGGTTGTAGCTCGCGACCAGCGTCCCTTCGCTGGTCGCCATCGGGATGTAGAAGTCGCCCTGCGCGTGTTCGCCGACGATGCGGACCGGGCCGGCCAGGCCGATCGGCACCTGGGCGACGCCCATGAAGTTCTCGACGTTGCCGGGCAACACCTTCGGGTCGAACGAATAGCTGCCGACGTGCTGCAGCGCGGTGCCCGTCTTTTCGTGCACGAACGTGCGACGGGCCTCGGCCATGTCGCGGGTGTAGTCGTCGTCCCTGGACCGCGGGATCTTGACGCTCATCGTCGTCTCCTCGATTTTTTCAACCAGCGCTTCCGGCGCGAAGGGTGACGCAAGAATGGCCACGACGCCACTGTGGCTGCAATCGCCGACGAACGTTATGGCGGTTTTCCCGGAATCGCGTCGTCCGGAACCGCCGCGGTCGTCTATCCTCGGCCGCTCACGAGGAGGAACCATATGGCGGACAAGGGCGACGACGACACCACGCGGAAGGCGGCGCAGGCCGAACTCGACAACGCATTGCGCGCACTGGCGGAACTGCCGCCGGGACCTGAGCGGGACGACGCCGAAGCGCACCGCGACCACGCGAACGCCGTGCTGCAGCAGCTGCTCGCCAAGGGCACGTCGAGCAACCCGATCTACACGGGCGGCGTTCGCGACGATTGACGACTCCGCGGACGGCGCGTCAGCGGACCATCTGCACCGCGCGAACCGTCGCGACGCCGAGCAACGTCAACGCGATGCTTCCGCCCACGTGCGCGAAGATCGTCGCGAGGGCCCACGCCCATCGGGCATCGAGCAACGCCGTCACGACCTCCGCGGAGAACGTCGAGAACGTGGTCAACCCGCCGAGGAAGCCGGTCACGGTGAGGAGCCGCCACGCGGGCGACAGATCGGGCAAGCCGAGGAACACCGCCATCGCGATCCCGATCAGGTAGGCGCCGACCAGGTTCGCCACGAGCGTGCCGGGCGGCAGGTACGGGAACAGCGCGTTGAGGCGATCGGCGAGGAACCAGCGGAGCAGTGCGCCCAGGGCAGCACCGACGGAGACCGCGACGATCGAGAGCGCCACGCCGCGCCTAGGCGGGCGCCGCGCCGGGGCGGCGATCGGCTCGGCCCGCGCGGACGTTGGCGGCGCATCGACGGCCGGGCCGGGCGATCCGGCGCGTGGGGACGGGGATCGGCTCATCGCGGTACGGGTACTCCGGCGAGAGCGGGCCCGGGCGCATCACTTGATCTCGAACTGCGCGCGGTCCTTGCCTTGCAGCCATGCCGGTGCGCGGCCGCGTCCGGTCCAGGTCGCGCCGGTGATCGGATCCCGAAACTTCGGCGTGCCGACCGACGGCTTCCGCCGGCGTCCGTCGTCGAGCCCGAGGTCGCTCGCCTGCAGATCGTATTCGGCGATCAGTGCGCGGATCTTCTGGAGCGCGGCGCGCTTCTCCTGCCGCCGTGCCGTTTCCGCCTGCTGATGCAGTCGTTCGAGTTCGGCCTGGAACTCCCTGAAACCGGTCATTCGTTTCCCCGCCGCGGTTGCTTGCCCGACCGCAATGCTAACTGCGAACGCAGGCTTCGTCGTGGCGCGGGGCAGCCTGCCGGCGGCGCGTTGCAGCCCGGACGACGGCGAGCGGCTTGGTCGGGCACGTCAACGATTGCGACGCCAGATCGCCGCCGTCAGCACGGTCGCGAACGCGAGCCAGGCCACAAGCGGTACGGTGGCCGCGGCGGCGGGCCGGTCGACTTTCCGCATCTCGTGGACGCAGGCACCCGCGGTGACCGTCAAGGCGGCGGCGGCGACGGTCGATGCGGGCAGGTCGCGGCCACCGAAGAAGAGCCGGCTCCAGGCGCCGATGCCGACGATGTTGCCCGCAAGCCAGGCGAGGGCGCGCGTGCGGCCCGGCGACGAGGGCTTCCGCAGGAGGCGATAGCCGGCGAACGCGAGACCCGACTCGATCGTCACCCAGGCGACCGGGATCGCCAGATCGGGCGGCTGGATCTTCGGCTTGTTCAGCCAGCGATACCACAGCAGGACCCGCGGGTGGTCGGGCGAAGGGCTGGTCGACCGGCTGAGCAGGTAGGGAACGACATAGGCGGTCGTCGCGAGCGTCGCGGCGGCCGGTCCGGACCACGAGGAAGTCGGTTCGACGGGACGCATGGTGGAGTGGATGGCGAAGGGGACGCTTCGACTCAATCTTCCGCGGCCTTCTTCGCCGCCGGCTTCCTGACGTCTCCCCGGTCGCCCTGACCGGGCTTGACGGTCTTCTTCGCGGTCGTCTTGCGGTCGGCGCTCAACGATTTGCCGACGTCGACGACGTCCTTGAACTGACCCTTCGCATCGCGCCGGACGTAACGCTTGTCGCCCGGCGTCGGTTCGACGAGGGTCCGCTTCGCGGCGGCTTTCTTCGCGGTGGCCATGCTTCCTCCGGCTGATGTCGAGAACGTGCGCAGCATAAGGCACGCCGAGCGACCTGTCCGCGGACGCCTTGCGGCCGGAGTCGAAGATTCCGTCGTGGCGACGGCGCTGTGCATCGTCGAGGACTGGCGTCGCGGAAACGCAAAAAAAACCGCTCAAGGGCGGCTTTGATTGCATGACACGCGTTCTCCTCGGGTCACATGACCAGATCGCGGTAAGCCTTCCTGTCGCTCGCGTAGCACGAGCAGGCCTCGGCCTCGAGGCCGTCGCGATCGACGACCGTACAAGCGCCGCGCCGATAGTCGATCAACCCGAGTCGATGGAGCTCGCCGGCCGCCACCGTCACCCCTGCGCGACGGACACCCAGCATGTACGCCATGAATTCATGCGTGATGGCGAACTGCGGCGCATCGACCCGGTCCTGCGTCATCAGCAGCCAGCGCGCGAGCCGCGGGCCGATCGCATGGAAGCGCTGGCAGACGACCGATGTCGCGAGTTGTGCCATGTGCAACTGGAGATAACGACCGAGCATGCGCTGCAAGGCCTCGCTTTCGGCCAGCTCGCGTCGGAACGCGTCGGCCCCGATCCGCCAGGACAGCCCCGACCCCTGCACGACCGCGTGAAAGATCGACGACCGACCGCCGAGCACGAGTTCGGCGCCCAGCATTCCTTCACGACCGGCCATGCCGACCTCGACGCCGGCATTCCCTTCACTGGCCGCGATGAGCGAGATGAAACCCGAAATCGGGAAATAGACGTACCGCGCCCGCAGCCCCGGCTCCGCGAGGACCTGGCCGATGACGAGATCGATTTCGACACAACGGTCGAACAGACGCGCGCGGTCGGCACGAGGCAGCCGCTGAATCAAGTGGTTGTGGGCGATCGACAAGGCGCATCCTGGTGATACCTCTCGGACAGCAGCGATGCCTGACCGCACGACGACACTGAAAAGCACGGCCGTGCGCGAATGTACCTCAGATCGACCGCCGCCCGTCGCACGCGATCGTCGCGACCCCGCCGCGCCCTATTCGCCGGTCAGGGCGACCGGTGCACCTTGACCGGCAGAAGGCGGTCGTACTCGGTCTTGACGACCTGATAGCACTCGCAGGTCCGCCGCTCCAGCTCGCCGCGGTCGAGTACTTCGATGCGACCGCGCGCATAGCGGATGCACCCCGACTTCTGCAGCCGCGAGGCCGCCTCGGTCACGCCTTCGCGGCGAACGCCGAGCATGTTCGCGATCAGTTCCTGTGTCATCACCAGGTTGTTGCTCCGCAAGCGGTCGAGGCTGAGAAGAAGCCAGCGGGAGAGTTGCTGATCGAGCGAGTGATGACGATTGCAGACCGCCGTCTGCGACATCTGCGTGATCAGCGCCTGGGTATAGCGAAGCAGCAGATTGAGGACCGGCGCTTTTTCGAATTCGCTCTTCAGGACACGGGCGCTCAGGCGAAAGCCTTCGCCGGCACTCTGCACGACCGCGCGACTGGGCGTCGATCCGCCGCCCATGAAGAGCGAGATGCCGACGAGCCCTTCGTTGCCCACCACCGCGATCTCGGCGGACGCACCGTTCTCCATCACGTACAGGAGCGAGACGATCGCGTTGGTCGGGAAGTACACGTGTTCGAGCGTCCCGCCCGATTCGTAGATGACCTGTCCGAGCGGCATCTGGACCCGCTCGAGATGCGGCAGCCAGCGCTTCTGCTCGGCCTCCGGCAGGGCCGCGATCAACCGGTTGTCGAACGGATCGTGGACTTTGGTGGCCATGGTCGATGCGCGTCGAAGCGTCGCCTGGAGGAGGCCGATCGACGTGCGTTGACCGCCCATGCGGCGAGGGTCCCGCCGATCGATCGTTGACGAATTGTAGGCTCATGTACGCTATCGCACCAAGCCTGCCGGCCGTGTGTTCCTGGCGGAGGTTCGACCGTCCGCGCCGCTCGGCCACGGCCGGTCGAGTGTCTTTTTTTCTATGTGCGGTACCGCACAGACGCCTCGGACGTACCCACTCGATTCTTGCGATCGAGAAGACGATGACGGCCTTCCCGCATCAACCCGGCCTTTCGTCAAGGTCGCCTGGAGGTGGATCCATGAGCATGAGCGAACACGAATTTCCGAAGCGGGTCGCGGACACCCCCATGACGGTCGACTGGACCGATGACCTCGTCATGGCCGAGTGGTGCGCGCGGTTCAAGACGACCCGCGAGCGCGTGCTGTCCGCGATCGAGCTCGTCGGACCGATGCCGCGCGCGGTCGAGTTCCACCTGCGCAGCCGCAGCCGGCGCATGAAGGCGCTGACGGCGGCCGTCAAGGCGCAGTTCGAACAGCGACGGCAAGAGAAGCTCGCGAGCAAGCGCCGATCGGCGCTCGCCCGGGCCAGGACGCACGAAACGTCACCGAGCTGAGTCGGCGGGCGCCGCTCGCATGAACGAGAAACACACGTACCGCGCCCATCGGATCGACCTCGTGCTGCTCGAGACGATGCGCGGGCGCTACCGATGGATCGCTTTCGTCGACGGCGGCCAGATGGGCGTCGGTCCCGAAGCGTTGGTCCCGCTCGCGGAGGCGCGTCAGCAAGCGCTCCGCTTCGCGCACACGATGATCGACGCCTTCGAGGCGAGGCGTTCGGCGGACGCGCCGCCGCCGCTTCACGAGACGACCGGCGCACTGGCACCCGTCGCGGAACCGGTCGGTGCGATCCGACCCGGCGCTGCCTGAGGAGGCGGCGCCGACGTCCACGAGGATTGCACGCGTCGACGGTCCGCGAGGTCGTGCGCGCGACATGCGAGTGGACGAACGGATCGCGATTGCGCCTCTGCCGGCTCGCCGAGCGGGGCGGGGCGACCAGACCGTGATGGAGCTCGTCGTGACACAAGGATCGCCCTGAACACGTTGCGATGGTCGCCCACGGGTCTGAACGCTATTGCAGTACGGCGCCACGGGCAATCTCGCATTGTTGCGCTCGCGGCCTGCAGCGCAGCGAAGGAAAACGATGGAAACGCCGGCGAGGAGCAATGTTGTTGGGCAGATGCTGGCTCTTCAGGATTGTTTGCTAATCAAATCAATACGGACCCTGGTCAGTTAACGAAGACGCGATAGACCATTGCCTTTTTGTCGATTTTGCCATGGCGTTTGGATCTCCCGCTCCGCCCATCGTGTAAACCGGATGGCTTGTCTTGACGTATTGCGGGCTGTCAACGTATCAATTCCTGCTAGGGAAAAGACGCCGCCAGGTTCCTTTGGGTGTGAAATTCCCTGGATGGCAAGCCGCGTTCAACAGAGTGTCGCGGTGAAATGCCAGCTGCACGATGGACATCTTCAGCGCAGAACCGGAGTGTGTTGTCCATTTCAATCAACTTAACTTGATTGTTGTCGAACTCACGCCCTGTTCGGCACGCGTCGCAAGCGTCCGTTCTTGGTTTCCTGTCGCTCGCTGTTCCATCATTGTTCGATCTGCTCGGGAAACAGTCCGGGCATCCACCGGGCAGCCAGTGTGGCCGGGAAGGCAAGCCGCAACGGCGCGCGAGTGCTCTCCGAAGTCAGCACGCCAGCTTCTATCAGCGAAGCGATGTAGCGCCGCGCTTGCCGATCGCCGGTGCCGACAAGGGCGGCAACGTCGGCGCGTGCAACTTCGCCGCGGTAGAGCATGGCCTCCAGCACGGCGCCGCTCTTCTGCGGCAGGCGATCAAGACGGATCTCTTCTTCTGCCCATCGCAGGATGCGCGCGCGCAGGCGGTCGGGCTGCATCAGCCCTTCCATGAAGGCAACCTGATCAAGACAGGTCTGCAGGAAGAAGAGACTGAAAGCAAGCAAAGCCTCTTCGCTTAAGGTACCGCGTCCATCGAGGTCGTTCCGACGACCAAGATCGCAGGCTGCGAGATGACCCTTATAGGCATCGACGTTGCGGGCTAACCCTCGTGCGACGGACCAGACGGCCCCGGTGTCGAGGGTTTGAAGCAGGACAGCATGGGACATCAGGCGCGCGACTCTTCCGTTGCCATCGAGGAACGGGTGAATCCAAAGCAGGCGGTGATGCGACGCCGCTGTTGCAACGACCGTTCCGGCCTTGCCCAGCCGAGCATAACCAGCCTCGAATCGCTGCATGAAGCGCGGGATTGCGCCTGGACTCGGTGCGAGATGCCGGCCGACCTGGACATCCCTCGTTCTCAGTTCTCCTGGTACAAGGCGGACCAGTTCCTTGGACGCCGGATCTTCAACAGCCAGAAGGTCGTCTGGCAGGTGCGAACAAAAGCGTCGGTGGATTTCGCGGATAGACGCGTTCGTTGTGGCAGGCCCGGCAAGGCCGCCGTCATCGATCCACTTTTGGACCTCGATATGCGCCTTGGCTTCGAGTTGAAGGTCGCGCTCGGCTGCGTCCGTGCTGTACTCATTGCGGAGCGCCCGCTCGATCTCAACGGGGTGGGTGTAGTGCCCTTCGATCAAATTGCTGTAGTAGCAATTCATCGAGCGGACTAGCGTCGCCAGCGCCGCGAGCAGGCTGGCAGGCAATGCCCGTTTGAACCCTGCGCTGCGCTGGGCCAGTTCCAGCGCGAAATCGTCGAGCGCCGCCCGGCGCGGCGAGCTCTCGGGAATGACCAGCGGCTCCATCAGACTGACGGTCTCGCCCCGGTCAATCGAAATGTCCGCTTTGATGTCCGCATTCGCATCAACCATAATCCCTTATAGTCAAATGCTTAGCAAAAATCAACGCGACATTGAGACCGCTTCCTGTCCGGTTGGATGTCCACTGCCTACTTCTCTGGCGGAGACGAAGGGATTCGAACCCTTGATGCAGTTTTTGACCGCATGCTCCCTT
>CAXTDA010000141.1:0-1519 GCA_964242935.1 uncultured Burkholderiaceae bacterium
CGGTCGGCCTGCAGAAGGTCGTGATGAAGATGGAGCAGTTCGGCAAGGGGCCGAATGCGGAGCGGCAGGGGAAGGCTTGGGTGCCTGCGCCGCTGTTGGCGAAGCTCGCCGCCGAAGGGAAGTCGTTCGCCTGACAATGAATACTCCTTCCCCACAACTGGGGGAAGGTTGGGATGGGGGCGTCGCGAAGCGACGCGAGATCGCTCGCTGCGCTCGCCCCCTCCCTGACCCTCCCCCAGAGAGGGGGAGGGAACTTACTGAGGAGTTCTCATGATCGACGCTGTCATCGTTTCCACCGCCCGCACCCCCCTCGCCAAGTCCTGGAAGGGCGCCTTCAACATGACCCACGGCGCGACGCTCGGCGGCCATGCGGTCAAGCACGCGATGGAGCGGGCGAAGCTCGACCCGGCCGAGGTCGACGACGTCGTGATCGGCTGCGCCAATCCGGAAGGCGCGACCGGCTCCAACATCGCGCGGCAGATCGCGCTCGCGGCCGGCTGCCCGGTCACGACATCGGGCATGACGATCAACCGCTTCTGCTCGTCGGGTCTCCAGACCATCGCGACCGCCGCGCAGCGCGTGATCGCCGGCGAAGGCGACGTCTACGTGGCGGGCGGCGTCGAGTCGATCTCGTGCGTGCAGGCCGACATGAACATGCACATGCTTCGCGACCCGAACCTGCTCAAGGCAAAGCCCGAGATCTACTGGAACATGCTGCAGACCGCCGAACAGGTCGCGAAGCGCTACGGCATCTCGCGCGAGGCGCAGGACGAGTACGGCGTCGAGAGCCAGCGCCGTGCGGCGGCGTCGCGCGAGCTCGGTCGCTTCAACGAAGAGATCGTGCCGATGACGACGAAGATGGGCGTCGCCGACAAGGCGAGCGGCATGCTCGGCATCCGGGACGTGACGATCGACGCCGACGAAGGCATCCGCGCCGACACGACCTACGAAGGTGTCTCGAAGATCAAGCCGGCGATGCCGGGCGGCGTGATCGCGGCCGGCAACGCGAGCCAGTTTTCCGACGGCGCGTCGGCGGCGGTGATCATGAACTCGAAGACCGCGGAACAGAAGGGCCTCGCGCCGCTCGGCATCTTCCGCGGCTTCGCGGTTGCCGGTTGCGAGCCCGACGAGATGGGCATCGGACCGGTCTACGCGATCCCGAAGCTGCTCAAGAAGGTCGGCATGTCGGTCGAGGACATCGGTCTCTGGGAGCTGAACGAGGCGTTCGCGGTGCAGGTGATCTACTGCCGCGACCAGCTCGGCATCCCGAACGACCGCCTCAACGTCGACGGCGGCGCGATCGCGGTCGGCCACCCGTACGGCGTGACCGGCGCACGCCTCGTCGGGCATGCGCTGATCGAAGGCAAGCGCCGCGGCGAGAAGTTCGTCGTCGTGACGATGTGTATCGGCGGCGGCATGGGCGCGGCAGGGTTGTTCGAAGTGGTCTGAAGGAGGTCGCTTCACGAAATGCGTCGTTCCCGCGCAGGCGGGAACCCAGCGTCGTCGCCCGGTCTTCGTT
>CAXTDA010000141.1:1529-8884 GCA_964242935.1 uncultured Burkholderiaceae bacterium
GGCCGCCGCGCCGCGGAAACGACGAATAGTGCCCATGACCTCCAAGCTCCTCTCCCGCCGCGACATCGCGTTCCTGCTCTACGAGTGGCTCGACGTCGAGTCGCTGACGACGCGCGAGCGTTTCGCCGATCACTCGCGCGAGACCTTCGATGCCGCGATGTACACCTGCGAGCGGATCGCGACCGACCTCTTCGAGCCGCACAACAAGAAGAACGACCAGAACGAGCCGCACTTCGACGGCGAGCGGGTGACGATGATCCCGGAGGTCGGGAAGGCGCTTGCGGCGTTCTGCGACGCCGGCCTGATGGCCGCGGGTCGCGACTACGAACTCGGCGGCGCCCAGCTGCCGGCCGTGATCGAGAAGGCCGGCTTCGCGTGGTTCAAGGCGGCCAACGTCGGCACGTCGTCGTATCCGTTCCTGACGATCGGCAACTCGAACCTGCTGCTCGCGCACGGCTCCGACGAGCAGATCGACCGCTTCGTGAAGCCGATGCTGACCGGGCGCTTCTTCGGCACGATGTGCCTGTCGGAGACGCAGGCCGGCTCGTCGCTGTCGGACGTGAAGACGAAGGCGGTCCCCGAAGCCGACGGCACGCGCTACCGGTTGTTCGGCAGCAAGATGTGGATCTCGGCCGGCGAGCACGAGCTGTCCGAGAACATCGTCCATCTGGTGCTCGCGAAGATTCCGGAAGCCGACGGATCGCTGCCGCTCGGCGTCAAGGGCATCTCGCTGTTCATCGTCCCGAAATTCGTCGTCAACGACGACGGCACGGGTCACGTCACTTCGGGCGAGCGCAACGACGTCGTCCTCGCGGGCCTGAACCACAAGATGGGCTATCGCGGCACGACCAACTGCCTGCTGAACTTCGGCGAGGGACGGCATGCGCCCGACGGCGCGGCCGGCGCGATCGGCTACCTCGTCGGCGAGCCGAACAAGGGCCTCGCGCAGATGTTCCACATGATGAACGAGGCGCGGATCGGCGTCGGCCTCGGCGCGGTCGCGCTCGGCTACACCGGCTACCTGCATGCGCTCGACTACGCGCGGAACCGGCCGCAGGGACGCCCGCCTGCCGGCAAGGACCCGTCGCAGGCACAGGTGCCGATCGTCGCGCACGCCGACGTGAAGCGGATGCTGCTCGCCCAGAAGTCGTACGTCGAAGGCGGGCTCGCGCTCAACCTGTTCTGCGCGAAGCTGGTCGACGACGAGCACACGGCCGAGGACGACGGTACGCGGAAGGAGGCGAAGCTGCTGCTCGACATCCTGACGCCGATCGCGAAGAGCTGGCCGTCGCAGTGGTGCCTCGAGGC
This sequence comes from uncultured Burkholderiaceae bacterium, assembly GCA_964242935.1. Taxonomy (GTDB): domain Bacteria; phylum Pseudomonadota; class Gammaproteobacteria; order Burkholderiales; family Burkholderiaceae_D; genus CAHJXF01. The sequence continues at coordinate 2,838 of CAXTDA010000141.1, forward strand.
GAACAGCCTGGCGATCCAGGTGCACGGCGGCTACGGCTACACGCGCGACTACAACGTCGAGCAGTTCTATCGCGACAACCGGCTGAACCCGATCCACGAGGGGACGCACGGCATCCAGGGCCTCGACCTGCTCGGCCGGAAGGTCGTGATGCAGGACGGCGCCGCGCTGCGGGCGCTGGCCGCGCGGGTCCGCGCGACGATCGCCCGCTGCAAGGCGGTGCCGGACCCGGGATCGCAGCGGTTGTCGGGCGAACTCGAAGCGCAATGGAACCGCATCGAGGAAGTCACGGCGATCGTGCACGCGGCGGGCGACGACAACCGCAAGCTCGCCAACGCCACCGTGTACCTGGAAGCCTTCGGCCATGTCGTCATCGCGTGGATCTGGCTCGAGCAGGCGCTGGTCGCCGGGCGTTCCATGACGGGCGACGTCGAGGGCGACGCGTTCTACCGGGGCAAGCTCGCCGCCTGCCGCTACTTCTTCGCGTTCGAGTTGCCGAAGGTCGGCCCGATGCTCGACCTGCTCGCGTCGCTCGACGACACCGCGCTGACGATGCAGGACGCGTGGTTCTGACTCGCACCATCACCAAGGGAATTGCATGAGCATCAAGCAACTGTTCGACCTGAGTGGGCGCACCGCGCTGATCACCGGCGGATCGCGCGGCCTCGGGCTGCAGATCGCCGAGGCGCTGGGCGAGCAGGGCGCGAAGCTCGTGCTGTCGTCGCGAAAGCAGAGCGACCTCGACGAGGCGGTCGAGCACCTGAAGGCCCTCGGCATCGAAGCCACCGCGGTGGCGGCCGATCTCGGCACGCCGGACGGCGCGAAGCCGCTGGTCGACGAGGCGATGAAGCACCTCGGCCACATCGACATCCTCGTCAACAACGCGGGCGCGAGCTGGGGCGCACCGGCCGAGGATCATCCGCTCGAGGCGTGGGACAAGGTGATGAACCTCAACGTGCGCGGCATCTTCCTGACCAGCCAGGCGGTCGGCAAGGCCAGCATGATCCCGCGCCGCTCGGGCCGCATCATCAGCATCGCGTCGATCGCGGGCTTTCGCGGTAACCCCGCCGGCACGATGCAGACGCTCGCGTACAACACGAGCAAGGGCGCCGTCGTCAATTTCACGCGGACGCTCGCGGGCGAATGGGGCCGGTACAACATCAACGTCAACGCGATCGCACCGGGCTTCTTTCCATCGAAGATGACGAAGGGCCTGCTCGCGACGCTCGGCGAGGAGAAGCTCGCCGAGAACGCGCCGCTGAAGCGCATCGGCGACGACGAGGACCTGAAGGGCGCCGCGCTGCTGTTCGCGAGCGATGCGGGCAAGCACATCACCGGGCAGATCCTGGCGGTGGACGGCGGGGTGCTGGCGGTGTGACCAGGACCGGCGCGCGCTGCGCTCATGCGTGGGTTGCAACGGGGATGACTCGACGCTGACGCCTGCCCGTTTCGGCAAGCAAGTTCTGGCAGTGGGGTACCGATCCTCGCTACGATGCCGTTCGCCGGAGAAAATCGTCATCAGCCTCCTCGCCCGCGCGGCGGCCATGGCCGACGAACCGGCATCCACACGTCAAGGGAGTGATCACCATGCATCGCATCGGATCGCAGTGGAGGGTTATTGGCAAGCGTGCGGCGGGGACGGTTTGCGCGTTCTCCTGTGCCGCAGCCCTCGGACAGGCCGAGGTCGCGGGCCAGGTCGGCCAGGCAGGCAGTGCCGTACCGAAGTCGATCTCGGTGCCGCAGCAGCAGCTCGACGCCGCCGATCGGGATGGCGCGAACTTCCTGCACTCGAACATGAACTACGCGCAGACGCGCTACTACCCGGCCACGCAGATCAACAGCGGCAACGTGTCGAAGCTGCGGCCGGCGTTCCAGTTCCAGACCGAAGTCGTCGAATCGATGGAGACCGCGCCCATCGTGGTCGACGGCGTGATGTACATCACGACCTCGTTCAACCACGTCTACGCGCTCGACGCCGTCACAGGCAAGCAGTTCTGGCACTACAAGCACAAGCCCGACCCGGTCACCACGTTCTGCTGCGGACCGAACAATCGCGGCGTCGCGATCATGGGCGACCGGGTTTTCATGGGAACGCTGGACTCGAAGGTGGTCGCGCTCGACGCGAAGACCGGCAAGCTGTTGTGGTCCACGCAGGTCGCGGACCCGGAGGAGGGCTACTCCGAGACGATGGCGCCGGTGGCCGTCAACGGCAAGATCCTGATCGGCACGAACGGCGGCGAGTACGGCGTTCGCGGCTTCGTGAAGGCGTACGACGCCAACGACGGCAAGCTGCTCTGGACCTTCTTCACGATTCCGGACTCGGGCCAGGAAGGCAGCTGGGCCACGACCGATGCGACCGGGCGCGACCTGCACCGCGACATCGCCGCGGAGAAGGCGCAGCTCGCCAAGGGCGGTGACTTCTCGAAGCGGCTCGGCGGCGGCGTCTGGATGGCGCCCGCCGTCGATCGCGAGACCAACACGGCCTTCTTCGTCGCCGGCAATCCCAGTCCGGACCTGTACGGCGCCGAGCGACCGGGCGACAACCTGTACACCAACTCGATCATCGCGATCGACCTCGAGACCGGCGCCTACAAGTGGCATTACCAGTACATCCCGCACGACGTGTGGGATCTCGACGCCGCCTCGCCGGTCATCCTGACGGACGCGCTCGGCAAGGACGGCAAGATGCGCAAGGTCGCCGTGCACGGCGGCAAGACCGGGCACGTCTACGTGCACGACCGGGCGACGGGCGAACTGATCCGCTACAGCGAGCCGATGATCCCGCAGGAGAACATGTGGGCGCTGCCGACCCCGGAGGGCAAGCGGATGCTGCCGGGCGCCAACGGCGGCGTCGAGTGGAGCCCGATGGCGGTGAACCCGAAGCTTCACCTCGCCTACGCGGCCAACCTGCACCAGCCGATGACCTATCACGTCGACAACGCGAAGTATCCGGGCGGCAAGCTGTGGCTCGGCGGCGCGTTCAAGGTGATTCCGGGCGAGAAGCAGTGGGGACGCCTCGCCGCGGTCAATCTCGATACCGGCAAGCTCGCGTGGAAGTTCGACACCGACGAGCCGCTGATCGGCGGCGTGCTCGCGACCGCGGGGAACCTCGTCTTCAACGGCGAGGGCAACGGCCTGTTCCGCGCGTTCGATGCGAAGACCGGCAAGAAGCTCTGGGAGTACCAGTGCGGCGCCGGCGTGAACGCGCCGGCCGTGTCGTACACGGCGGGTGGTCGCCAGTACGTGGCGGTGGCCGCCGGCGGCAATACCCAGATCGACTTCAAGCGCGGGAACACGGTCCTCGTGTTCGCGTTGCCTCAGTGAAGGGGATACCCGCGATGGCGCCGTGTCGGGTCGCCGTGCGACTCGTGTTCGTCGCCGCCACGGCGATCGGCGGCCGGGCCATGGCGCAGGCGCCCGAGACCGTCCCCGCGAAGGCCGCGACCTGCGCGCCCTGCCACGGCGCGGCAGGGCAGGCGTCGATACCGGTCTTCCCCGACCTCGCGGCGCAGACACCGCGCTACCTGTACCTGCAACTGCGCGACTTCCAGGAGGGGCGTCGCGTCAACGAGGCGATGACACCGGTGCTCGTCGGGATGACGCGCGACGAGATGCGCGAACTCGCCGACTATTACGGCAGGCAGAAGCCGCGTCACCAGACCTTCGTCGCCGATGCGAGCAAGGCGCAACTCGGCAAGCAGAAGGCCGACGAGACGCTCTGCACGATGTGCCACCTGGGCGGCTTCCTCGGACAGAACGAGATCCCGCGCGTCGCCGGGCAGAACTTCGACTACATCGTCAAGCAGCTGACCGACTTCAAGGCGCGCACGCGCACCAACGACGCAGGCAGCATGACCAGCGTGGCCAGTACGCTGAGTGCGGACGACATCCAGAACCTCGCGCACTACCTCGTCGGACTGTAATCCGGGCGTGACCGCACGACGCAGCGGGCACGTCCTGTGCGGCTTCGTCGGCCCGAACACTCACCGACAGGATCACCATGGATGACCAACGCGTCTGGGCTTTCGAAGAAAGCCTCTGGACCGCCGACGCCGCGCATTACCGCGCATCGATCGACGACGAATGCCTGATGGTGCTGCCGAAGCCGCCGTACGTGATGAGCGGCGGGCAGGCGATCGACGCCGTTTCCGCAACGCCGCGGTGGACCAGCGTCGAACTGTCGGAGCGCCAGGTTGCGCGGCCGCAGGAGGGGTTGATCGTGGTCGCGTACAAGGCCGAGGCACGGATCGACGGCGGCGAGGATTACGAGGCGCATTGCACGTCGACGTATCGGCGCCTGGCGCACGAGGAATGGCGGGTCGTTCAGCATCAGCAGACGCCGCCGCTGGTCACGGCGGGTTGAGCTTCGTCGCGCGATACACGCCGCTGGGTTCACCGCGCTCCTCCAACTGGCCCGCCGCCACACATTCCGGGCGGCCCGCCCCGGGCGGCAACCCAGCGGCGTTGCTTGGTCTCGTCCGTCACCCCACGGCTACGAAGGACCGAGCGTCGATCAGCCATCGCTTATACCGCCACGGTCCCATCGGGTAAGGTAGCGCGATGCGTCTCGCGCACACCGTCGACGACCACGTCTGGGCCTTTGCCGACCTGAAGGACCTGCTCGCGAAGGCATCCCCGCTGCGTTCCGGCGACGTGCTCGCCGGCGTCGCCGCGACGTCCGCCGAGGAGCGTGTGGCCGCGCGCATGTGCCTCGCGGCGCTGCCGCTGGCAACGTTCGTCGACCACGCCGTCATCCCCTACGAGGACGACGACGTCACGCGGCTGATCGTCGACACGCACGACGCCGCCGCCTTCGCCGCGGTCGCCCACCTGACGGTCGGCGACTTTCGCGACTGGCTCCTGCTCGAGTCGACCGACACCGCGACGCTGACCCGCCTCGCGCCCGGCGTGATGCCCGAGATGGCGGCGGCCGTGTCGAAGCTGATGCGCAACCAGGACCTGATCGCGGTCGCGCGGAAGTGCAACGTCGTCACGCGCTTTCGAAACACCATCGGACTGCCCGGGCGGCTCTCGATCCGCCTGCAGCCCAACCATCCGACCGACGACCCGATGGGCATCGCGATCTCGCTTCTCGACGGTCTCATGTACGGCGCCGGCGACGCGGTGATCGGCGTCAACCCGGCAACCGACGACGTCCAGGCGCTGATCCGTCTCTGGCATGCGCTCGACGAGGTCCGCGACCGCTTCGCGATTCCCACGCAGACCTGCGTCCTCACGCACGTGACGAGCCAGATCGCGGCCGTCGAGCGCGGCGCGCCGATCGACCTCGTGTTCCAGTCGGTCGCCGGCACCGAGAAGGCGAACGCGAGCTTCGGCGTGACGCTCGCGCTGCTCCGCGAAGCCGACGACGCGGCGCGCTCGCTCCGACGCGCGACCGTCGGCGATGCCGCGACCGCGAACGTCATGTACTTCGAGACCGGGCAGGGCAGCGCGCTGTCGGCGAACGCGCATCACGGGGTCGACCAGCAGACCTGCGAGGCGCGGGCCTACGCGGTCGCCAGGGCCTTCAGTCCCTTGTTGACGAACTCGGTCGTCGGCTTCATCGGCCCGGAGTACCTCTACGACGGCAAGCAGATCGTCCGCGCGGGTCTCGAGGACCACTTCTGCGGCAAGCTGATGGGGCTGCCGCTCGGTTGCGACGTCTGCTACACGAACCATGCGGAAGCCGATGCCGACGACATGGACACGTTGATGACGCTGCTCGCCACGGCCGGCGTCACGTACCTGATGGGTGTGCCCGGGGCCGACGATGTGATGCTCGGCTACCAGAGCACGTCGTTCCACGACGCGCTGTACCTGCGATCGCTGCTCGGCCTGAAGCGCGCGCCGGAGTTCGAGGCGTGGCTCCTTCGCATGGGCATCGCCGACGAGGCCGGCCGCCTCGTCGACGCGACGGCGCGGAACCCGCTGCTCGCCGACTTCACGTCGCGGTGGCGGCGATGAGCGACGAGCCGGCGCCGGTCGCGCCCGGGGATCCGTGGAGCGCGCTCCGCGCGCAGACCGCGGCGCGCATCGCGCTCGGAAGGAC
>CAXTDA010000142.1:0-2373 GCA_964242935.1 uncultured Burkholderiaceae bacterium
CGAACGTCGTCACGGTCTTCGCGGTCGCATACGGCTGCCTGCAGATCGTCTTCGGACCGTCCGGCGACCGCTTCGGCAAGCTGCGGGTGATCCTGTTCGCGTGCGTCTGCGCAGCGCTCGCGTCCGCGGCTTGCGCGTTCGCGCCGAACTTCGCGGTGCTGCTCGTCGCCCGTGCGTTCGCCGGCGCGTCGATGGCGTCGATGATGCCGTTGTCGATGGCGTGGATCGGCGACAACGTGCCGTACGGCGAACGCCAGCCGGTGCTCGCGCGCTTCCTGCTCGGGCAGATCGTCGGCATCGCGTTCGGGCAGGCGGCGGGCGGCATCGCGACCGACCTCTTCGTCTACAGCTGGCGCGTGCCGTTCGTGTTCCTGCTGCTGTGGTTCGTCGCGATGGCGGTGCTGCTGGCGCGGCTGGTCCGCACCGCGGAGCATCGGAAGTCCGGCGGCAACGCGGCGACGCTCGGCCTCTTCGCGCAGTGCCGCTCGGTGCTCGTGCGCCCGTGGGCGCGGCGCGTCCTCGTCACGGTGTTCATCGAAGGCGTCGCGCTGTACGGTCCGTTCGCGTTCTTCGCGACCCACCTCCACGTCAAGCACGGGCTGTCGCTCGGCCTCGCCGGTTCGATGCTGGTCGCGTTCGCGATCGGCGGCGTGTCGTATGCGTTCGGTGCCGGGCGCCTCGTCGGGCGGCTCGGCGAGGCCGGCCTCGCGCGCGGCGGCGCGATCCTGATGTTCGCCGGCATCGTCACCCTCGCGCTCGGACCGGTCGCGTGGCCGACTGCCGTCTTTGCGCTGCCGGGCCTGTTCGCGATGGGCCTCGGCTTCTACATGCTGCACAACACGCTGCAGATGAACGCGACGCAGATGGCGCCCGACTCGCGCGGCACGGCGGTCGCGCTGTTCGCGTCGTCGTTCTTCCTCGGGCAGTCGACCGGCGTCGCGCTCGCCGGTCTCGCGATCGAACGCGTCCACACCACGCCGGTGATGGTGGCGGGCGCAGTGATCCTTCTTGCGGTCGGATGGAATTTTTCGCGGATGCGCGCAAGACGCGACACCGGATCGCCGGCATCGTCGGGCCAAAGCGAATAAGGTGCGTTCTGATCCTTCGAAGGAGATGCGCATGATCTCGTCCCGCACGGTACTCGCCGGCCTTTCGCTGTGTCTCCTCGCGACCGTCGGTCGCGCGGCGGACGCCCCGAAGCCCGACGACGCGAAGGCGCAGTACGAGCGCGAGCGCGCGCGCTGCATGAGCGGGACCACCGGCCAGGACCGGGCGTCGTGCCTGAAGAGCGCCGGTGCCGCGTACGACGCGCTGAAAGGCAACCGCCTGCAGGACCCGAACTCGAACTACCGCGACAACGCGCTGGTCCGCTGCCGCAGCCTGCCGGAGGCAGACCGCGGTGACTGCGAGTCGCGGGTCGACGGGAAGGGCACGTCGAGCGGCAGCGTGAAGGAGGGCGGCGTCGTCACCGAGACGGTGACGCGCGACATCAAGCCGGCGCCGAAGTAAGCGGTTCGCAGTGAGGCGTCAGCCGTGGTACGACGTGACGCGTTCGACCTCGTTCCGTGAGCCGAGGAACACCGCGACCCGCTGGTGCAGCTTGTCCGGTGCGATGTCGACGATGCGACCGCGGCCGTCGGTCGCGGCCCCGCCCGCCTGCTCGACGATGAAGCTCATCGGGTTCGCCTCATAGAGGAGGCGGAGCTTCCCGGGCTTCTCGGGCTCGCGCGCATCGCGCGGATACAGGAACACACCGCCGCGGCTGAGGATGCGATGGACGTCGGCGACCATCGATGCGACCCAGCGCATGTTGTAGTCCTTGCCGAGCGGTCCGGTGCGTCCGGCGAGCAACTCGTCGACATAGCGCGTCACCGGCGCGTCCCAGTGGCGCCGGTTGCTCATGTTGATCGCGAACTCCTTCGTGTCCTCGGGAATGCGGACGTTGTCGTCGGTGAGGATCCACGAGTGGGTCTCGCGGTCGAGCGTGAAGATCGCGACGCCGTGGCCGACCGTCAGCACGAGCTGGGTCTGCGGCCCGTACACCGCATAGCCGGCAGCGACCTGCTCGCGGCCCGCCTGCAGGAACGCGGCCTCGGCCGGCTCGCGATCGTCGGCGCAGCGGAGCACCGAGAAGATCGTGCCGATCGACACGTTGACGTCGATGTTCGACGAACCGTCGAGCGGATCGAACAGCAGCAGGTATTCGCCGCGCGGATAGTGCTCTGGGATCGGGAAGACGGTGGCCATCTCCTCCGATGCCATCGCCGCGAGATGGCCGCCCCATTCGTTCGCCTCCAGCAGCATCTCGTTCGCGATCACGTCGAGCTTCTTCTGCGCCTCGCCCTGGATGTTGCCGGTGCCCGCCTCGCCGAG
>CAXTDA010000142.1:2473-8861 GCA_964242935.1 uncultured Burkholderiaceae bacterium
TCGTCGTCCTGCGGCGCGTTGACGATCGCCGTGAACGCCGCGAGCAGGTCGGTCATGTTGTCGGCGGTCGACCACTGGGCGTCGACGAGCTTCCGCAGGTCGCCGTCCGGGACGCGGACGAGATACGACAGCGCCGCATTCTTTAGCGCCCGCGGCGCGGTCTGACCCCAGACCGGCGCATACGGTTCCGGCGTGCGGTGCGCGAGATAGACGCGGTGCCAGTCGTCGACCAGGGTCGTCGCCAGCGCGTCGGTGACAAAGGTGCGTGCGCGGCGCACGGCCGCGGGGTCGTAGACCGGGAGCTGTTCGCCGATGACGCCCTCGGCCGGCAACGTGACCGCGGCTTCCTTGAGGGCCGCGTCGAGCCGCTCGTCGCGGAGCGTCGCGCGGAAGACGTCGACCAGCGCCGGCGCGACGACGAGCGCGCGGCCGGCCTGGACGTCCTGCGTGAGGCGCATCAGCTCGCGGGTCGCGAGGCGCTGGCCCGCTTCCCAGCGATTGAACGGGTCCTCGTCGTGCGCGGCGAGCAGCGCGAGGTCGTCGTCGGCGTACGGGTAGTCGACGATCACCGGCGCCGAGAAGTCGCGGAGCAGCGACGGCACCGGCCGCTCGTCGACGCGCTCGAACACGAACGTCTGCTCGTCGTCGACGAGGTCGAGCACTCGGGTGGTCGACGCGTCGGCGGATGGATCCGACACCGCGGCGTCCGCCAGCTGCAGCGGCACCGCGCGGCCCGAGCGGTCGACCAGCCCGACCGCGAACGGGATGTGGAACGGCTGCTTGTCGATGCCGGCCAGCTTCTCGACGCCGACGCGCGGACAGTACTGACGCAACGTCAGCGTGTAGCGCTTCGCGTCGGCGTCGTAACGGTCGGTGGCCGTGACGCGCGGCGTCCCGGCCTGGCTGTACCAGCGGCGGAACTGGTCGAGGCTCGCGCCCGGCCGCCGCGCCGCATGGACCGACTCCATCGCCGCGACGAAGTCGTCGCACGACACCGCCTGGCCGTCGTGCCGACGGAAGTATTCGTCGAGCCCGGCCCGCAGGCCGTCGCGTCCGAGCAGCGTCTGCTGCATGCGGACGACCTCCGAACCCTTCTGGTACACGGTCGCCGTGTAGAAGTTGCCGATCTCCTGGTAGCTCTCGGGGCGGATCGGGTGCGCCATCGGTCCCGCGTCTTCGGGGAATTGCGCCGCGCGGAGATTGCGGACGTTCTCGATCCGCAACGTGGCGCGCACGCCGGCGGCATCCGCGTCGCCGGTCAGCTGGGCCACCGCCATGTCGGCCGAGAACTCCTGGTCGCGGAACACCGTCAGGCCCTCCTTCAACGTCAGCTGGAACCAGTCGCGGCAGGTGACGCGGTTGCCGGTCCAGTTGTGAAAGTACTCGTGCCCGACGACCGCCTCGACGTTCGCGAAGTCGACGTCGGTCTCGGTGCGCCGATCGGCGAGCACGTACTTCGTGTTGAAGATGTTGAGGCCCTTGTTCTCCATCGCCCCCATGTTGTAGTCGCCGACGGCGACGATCATGAAGCGGTCGAGGTCGAGCTCGAGCCCGAAGCGTTCCTCGTCCCAGCGCAGCGATCGTTCGAGCGACTCGAGCGCATGCCGCGCCTTCGGGAGATCGCGCCGGTCGGTGTAGACCTGCAGCAGCACCGGTCGGCCGCTCGCGGTCGCGAGACGCCGCTCGATCGACGACAGCTTGCCGCCGACCAGCGCGAACAGGTAGCTCGGCTTCGGGAACGGGTCTTCCCACTTCGCGTAATGCCGCCCGTCGGGAAGCGCGCCGCTCTCGACCAGGTTGCCGTTCGACAGCAACACCGGGTACTGCCTGCGGTCGGCCCGCAGCATCACGGTGTAACGCGCCATCACGTCGGGCCGGTCGGGGAAGAACGCGATCTTCCGGAAGCCTTCCGCCTCGCACTGCGTGAAGAAGTTGCCGCCCGAGACGTAAAGGCCCATCAACGACGTGTTCGAGGCCGGCGCGATGCGGACCGCGATGTCGACGGTACAACGATCGGGCAGGTCGTCGATCTGCAGCGTCTGCCGTTCGCCGCAGCGGGTCAACCGGTAGCCGTCGGCAGTGCGCGACGTGCCGTCGACCGACACCTCGAGCAGCGACAAGCCCTCGCCGTCGAGCGACAGCGGCCCGGGCGCCTGCCGCACCAGGTACAGCCGCGACGCGACGGTCGTCTCCGACGGATCGAGATCGAAGCCCATCTCGATGCGGTCGACCTGGAACGTCGGCGGACGGTAGTCCTTTCGATAGATCGTCGACTGCACTTCCGGCTTCATCGTTCCGCTTTTTGGGTTCGTCGTCGACTTCCGGGCTCGTCGTCGACTTCTGTTCGGCGTCCACTTTCGGGCGAAAATCGTCCGGACCGCCCGGCATCTTACGTCGCGATGCGACCACCCCCGATCCGCCCAGGCCGAAAACTTGCGGGCCGGATCGAGGTCGAAGACGCTTTGCCCGAGACGAGGAACCAGATGAACCATCGATCGATACGCGCCGGCCGCCTGATCGCGGCGTTCGCCGTCGCGGCCGTGCTGGCCGGCTGCGCGACCGGCCCGCGGCTGATCCGCACCGAGGTGACGAGCTACAACGAATGGGCGACGTTGCCGGCGGACCGGACCTACGCCTTCGCGCGCACGCTCGAGTACCAGCGGAGTCTGGAGGTCAGGTCGTACGAGGACATCGTCCGCGACGAGCTGGCCCTGAAGGGCTTCCGGCTGGTGCCGGAGGCGGAGCAGGCCAACCTGATCGTCACGCTGCGCCCGTCGGTGGTGATGACGAGCGTGCGGGTCCGCGACCGCTGGGCGAGTCCGTTCGGATCGCCGTTCGGCTGGTACGGCGCGCGCGGTTTCGGGTGGTACGGGCCGTACGGCGCGTACGGGCCCTACGGCTCGCCGTTCTTCGGCGACTTCGACGACTACACGATCGACGTGCTGCACCGGAAGCTTGAGATGGAGATCGATGCGCGGTCGCCGGCGGGCAAGCGCTACTACGAGGGGCGGGTCGAGACGACCGGGCGAAGCGAGTCGATGAAGGCGGTGGTCCCGTATCTCGTGCGCGCGCTGTTCAGCGACTTCCCGGGCAACAACGGGCAGACGCGTCGCGTCGACGTGCCGGTCGAGGCGCAATGACGTCGGCTATGGGCGGCAACGGCTGACGTGGACGCCGACGATGCGCGGGCACGCGACCTCGACGCGCTCCGCCCCGCGTTGCTGCGCATCGCGCGGCTGCACCTGCGGAACGACACCTGGGCGGAGGATGCGGTCGGGGAGACGCTGCTCGCGGCGCTCGAGAACCGGACCGTGTTCGAGGCGCGCTCGAAGCTGAAGACCTGGGTGGTGGGCATCCTGAAGCACAAGATCATCGACACGTTCCGCTCGCGGCGACGCGAGGAGCCGCTCGTCGATGACGACGACGACCTCGAGGACGGTCTCTTCAAGGAGGACGGTCATTACCGCGACACCCCGCGCGAATGGTCGAGCCCCGAGTCGGACCTGAGCCGCAACCAGTTTCTCGAGATCCTCGAGATCTGCGTGCAGCAGCTGCCGGCGGCGCAGGGGCGCATCTTCCTGATGCGCGAGTGGCTCGAACTGTCGACCGACGATATCTGTAACGAGATGTCGATCACCGCGACCAATGCCGGCGTCCTGCTTCACCGCGCGCGGCTGCGGCTGCGCAAGTGCCTGCAGCAACGGTGGTTCCAGGAGCCGTCGGCATGACCTACTCGCCGTTCCTCTCGTGCCGCCAGGCGTCGCGGCTGATCACCGCGGAGCTCGACCGCGAGCTCACGCCGCTCGAACGCGTCGCGCTCCGCCTGCACCTGACGATCTGCGACGTCTGTCCGACGGTGATCCGGCAGTTCGCGTTGCTGCGGCGATCGATGACGCAGCTCCGCGAGGCCGCCGAACTCGACGGCGCGCCGAACGGGCACGGTGCCGACCCGATGGAGAAACGATGATCGACCGAACGAAGATGACCGGCCGCGCGCTCTGCACGGCGCTGGCGTGGGCCGGCCCCGCGTTCGCCGCTCGCCACGCCGACTCCGGCAGCAGTCGAGCCGCTCTCGTCGAGCTCTACACGTCCGAAGGCTGCTCGAATCACGACGCGGTGGCCCGCCGGTGGATCGGCCCGATCGCGCTCGACGGCGATCGCGCGACCTTCGACCAGGTGGTTACTATTCCGCAGTGGTCGAGCGGTCGGGTCGGCCTCGTCGCGCTCGTCCAGGACGCGGTCACGGCCGAAGTCCTGCAGGCGGTCGACACCGGCGTCTGCAAGCCCGGCTGAACAGCGAGCGTCCACGATGCAAACCAACGTCCTTTCGGGAACTGCCGCGAGTGCCCCCGTCGCGGTGCGGTTGCCGCCGGTGTTTCCTCTCTGGCTACGGCTGTCGCACTGGCTGAATGCGATCGCGGTCATCGTGATGGTGATGAGCGGCTGGCGCATCTACAACGCGTCGCCGCTCTTCCCGTTCGTCTTTCCGAGCGGCATCACGATGGGCGGCTGGCTCGGCGGCGCGATCCAGTGGCACTTCGCCGCGATGTGGATCGTCGTCGTCAACGGCGGCTTCTACCTGCTCGCCAACGCGCTCGGCGGCCGGCTGTTCACGCGGTTCTTCCCGGTGTCGCCGCGCGCCGTGTGGCGCGACGCGACGCTCGCGCTCCGCGGCGACCTGTCGCACGACGACCTCGGACGCTACAACGCCGTGCAGCGCGCCGCGTACCTGTTCGTGATGGTCGACCTGCTCGTCCTCGTGCTGTCGGGCCTCGTGCTGTGGAAGCACGTGCAGTTCCCGATCCTTCGCGAGCTGATGGGCGGCTACGAGACGGCGCGGCGCATCCACTTCTTCGCGATGGCCGGCCTCGTCGCGTTCTTCGTCGTGCACGTCGCGATGTCGGCGCTCGTGCCGCGCACGCTGGTCGCGATGATCCGGGGACGATGATGAAGCGACCGTCGCGACCCCCCGTGATTCCCGATGGCGACCGCGTCGTCCGCGAAGCGTTGCGGCTGCTCGACGCGCCGGCGCGTCGCCTGTTCCTGCAGCGCGGACTGACGCTCGGCGGCCTGTCGCTCCTGACCGGCTGCGCGCTTGACGACAGCGAAGCGGTCAACCGGATGCTGACGAAGATCTCGTTCTTCAACGACCGCGTGCAGGCGGCGATCTTCGATCCGACCGACCTCGCGCCGACCTATCCCGAGTCGATGATCGCGCGGCCGTTCCCGTTCAACGCGTACTACGGCATCGACGAGGTGCGACACGTCGACCCGGCCGGTTACGCGCTCGAGGTCTCCGGCCTCGTCCGCGAGAAGAAGTCGTGGACGCTCGACGCGCTGCACGCGCTGCCGCAGGTCGACCAGGTCACACGCCACGTCTGCGTCGAAGGCTGGAGCGCGATCGGCAAGTGGGGCGGCGTCCGCTTCTCGGACTTCCTCGACCGCATCGGCGCCGACCGCACCGCGAAGTACGTCGGTTTCAAGTGCGCCGACGACTACTACACGAGCATCGACATGCCGACCGCGCTGCATCCGCAGACGTTGCTGACGCTGACCTGGGATGGCCGCACGTTGCCCGCCGAATACGGCTTCCCGATGAAGCTCAGGATGCCGACCAAGCTCGGCTACAAGAACCCGAAGCACATCGAGGCGCTGTTCGTGACGAACACGTATCCCGGCGGGTATTGGGAGGACCAGGGCTACAACTGGTTCGGCGGCAGCTGACGAACCCGCCCCCGGCATCGTCATCCCCGCCAAGGCGGCGATCCGCTCGCGTTTGGTGCATATCAATCCCCGAACTACACCACCGACAACCACATCCGCTTCCATCACTGCGATCCGGCCGGGATCGTGTTCTATCCGCAGTACTTCTATCTGTTGTCCGAAGCGATGGAAGACTTCATGGTCGCCGCCGGCAAGCCCCAGCACGAGCAGATTAACGTCCTCCGTCGCGGCTGGCCGATCATCAAGCTTGACGTCGACTTCGTGCGGATGAGCCGTTACGGTGACCGGGTCTGGATCGACGTCGGGGTCCGCAGGATCGGCGGTGCGAGCCTGTCGCTCGACTACGTGGTCCGCGGCGACGACGGGGAACGCCTGAAGGCATCGACGACGGACGTCAGCCTCGAGACCGACCGGGCCATCGCGATCCCGGACGACGTGCGCGCGGCGTTCGAGCCTTACCGCCTCTCCTGACGCGTTGCGGATAGAATGGCACGACCGTTCTATTCTGTGGTTCTTCCGGCGCCACCTCGATGAAAGTCTTCGACCTCACCTGCGAGCACGGCCATCGTTTCGAGGGCTGGTTCGCGTCCGCCGGGCAATACGACGACCAGCGCCGGGCAGCGGCGGTGCGCTGCCCGTCGTGCGACTCGGCCGACGTGCGGCG
>CAXTDA010000143.1:0-8759 GCA_964242935.1 uncultured Burkholderiaceae bacterium
GTTCTTGACCGCCTCGTCGAGCTCGGCCGCCGTGCACGACATCGACGGCACGAAGAAGTGACGGTCGTAGCCGAAGCCCCCGCGCCCCGCCGGCGTATCGACGATCTCGCCGTCCCAGCGGCCGACCGCGACGATCGGCTCGGGGTCGTCGGCGTTGCGCAGGTACGCGAGGACGCAGACGAAGTGCGCAGTGCGGCGTCGCGTCCCGTCGAGCGCGCGGACCAGCTTCGCGTTGTTGCGTCGGTCGCGATCGTCGCGCGTCGCGGCATCGGAGCCGGGCGCGTCCGCGTAGCGCGCCGAGCGCACGCCGGGCTCGCCGCCGAGCGCGTCGACGCAGAGTCCCGAATCGTCCGCCAGCGCGGCGAGTCCCGAGGCCCGGCTCGCATGGCGCGCCTTCGCGAGCGCGTTCTCGACGAACGTCACGTGCGGTTCGTCCGCGTCGTCGATGCCGAGCGCGCCCTGCGGCACGGCGTCGAAGCCGAGCGGCGCGAGCAGCGCGGTGAATTCGCGAAGCTTGCCGGGGTTGCCGGAGGCGATGACGAGACGGTGCATGTTCGGGGTGCGAGGAGGGTCGTGATTATGGCCGCGAGTGACGGAGTCATCAGACCCACCCTGGTTCACCCCGTCCCTTATCCTCGGCAGCCGCACACCCCGCCAAAACCCGATGATCACCGTCCACCATCTCAACAACTCCCGTTCCCAGCGCGTGCTCTGGCTGCTCGAGGAACTCGCCGTCCCCTACCAGGTGAAGCGCTACCAGCGCGACGCGAAGACGATGCTCGCGCCGCCCGAGCTGCGAAAGGTCCATCCGCTCGGCAAGTCGCCGGTGATCACCGACGGCGACGTCACGGTCGCGGAATCGGGGGCGATCGTCGAGTACCTGCTCGACACCTGTGACGCAGCGAATGCGTTTCGCCCGCCGGTCGGCACCGCGGACCGCCGGCGCTTCACGTACTGGCTGCACTACGCCGAGGGCTCGGCGATGCCGCCGCTGCTGCTCAGCCTCATCTTCGGCCGCCTGCCGAAGAGTCCGATGCCGTTCTTCATCCGGCCGATCGTACGGGGCGTCGCGGACAAGGCGCGGCAGGGCTTCATCGAGCCGCAGCTGCGCAACCATCTCGTGTTCATGGAAGGCGAGATGGCCGGCCGCTCGTGGTTCGCGGCCGACACGTTCACCGCGGCCGACATCCAGATGAGCTTCCCGCTCGAGGCTTTCGCGGCCCGCGGCGGCCTCGACGCGAGCAAGCCGAACCTGTGGGCGTGGCTCGAGCGCATCCATGCGCGCCCGGCGTACAAGAAAGCGCTCGAAGCCGGCGGACCGTACGAGCTGATGCGCTAGCGGCTCGCGCGCACCGTCTTCTTGGCCCCGATGCGCGGCTCCTTGCCGGCGAGCAGGTTCGCCATGTTGGCGCGATGGCGGTACACGATCAGCGCGGCCATCACGACGATCGCGGCCGCGTACGGATCGAAGCCGACCAGCAGCGCGTAGTAGAACGGCGCGAACAGCGCGGTGACGAGCGCCGCGAGCGACGAATAGCGAAAGAAGAAGACGATCACGATCCACGTCGCCGCCGATGCGAGGCCGAGCCACCACGCGATCGCCGTCAACACGCCGAGCGCGGTCGCGACGCCCTTCCCGCCCTTGAATCCGAAGAACACCGGCGCGAGGTGCCCGACGAAGACCGCGAGCGCGACCAGCGCGACGCCGGCGTCGCCGATCCCGTGGCGTTCGCCGACGGTCTGCGCGAGCCACACCGCGAGCCAGCCCTTCAGCGCATCGAGCAGCAGCGTCGCCGCAGCCGCGCCCTTGTGGCCGCTCCGCAGAACGTTCGTCGCGCCCGGGTTGCCCGACCCGAAGGTGCGCGGATCGGCGATCCCCGCGACGCGACTGACGACGATCCCGAACGGGATCGAGCCGAGCAGGTAAGCCAGCAGCACCGCGAGGATCGTCGCCATCGTGGTGCTCATCGCGTCACCGTGTCATCGGCTTCGACCAGCGCGCAATGCACCGGCACCGCGGCCAGGGCCTCGACCAGCACGCGCGGCGCGAGGCCGACGAGATAACCGCGCCGCCCGCCGTTGATGTAGATCGTCGGCAACGTCAGGACGCTTTCCTCCACATAGGTGCGCATCGGCTTCCGCACGCCGAACGGCGACGTGCCGCCGACCTGGTAGCCGCTATGCCGCCCGGCGACGTCCGGCCGGCAGGGCGCGATGCGCTTGACGCCGATCTCGCGGGCCAGGGCCTTCGTCGACACCTTGCAGTCGCCGTGCATCAGCACGACCAACGGCTTCGCCGCTTCGTCTTCCATCACCAGCGTCTTCACGACCGCGTGCTCGTCGACCCGGAGTTCACGGGCGGAGACCGCCGTGCCGCCGTGCTCTTCGTAGTCGTATGGATGCTCCGTGAAGACGATGCCGTGATCGCGCAACCAGCGCGTCGCCGGCGTTTCGGACACATGTACGGTCTTCGCCATGGCGGGCATTATATTGGCTCGTATCGCGTTCGAACCCCGACCGGAGTCCGCCCATGCCGCTCAGCATCGCCTCGCTCCTGCTGCTGGCCGCGATCGCATTCCCCGCCGGCGCCGCCGAACGGACGCTGCGGAAGGAAGTGCTCGTCGACGCGACGGTCGACGCGGTCTGGGCCGCGTGGACCACGCGCGCCGGCATCGTCGGCTTCTTCGCGCCCGATGCCGAGATCGATCCCCGCGTCGACGGCGCGTTCCACATCTTCATCAACCCGTATGCCGAACCGGGCATGAAAGGCGCGGACACGATGCGCTTCCTCGCGCTTCAGCCGAAGACGATGCTGAGCTTCGACTGGAACGCGCCGCCTTCGCTGCCCGCGGTGCGCGGCCAGCGCACGGTCGTCGTCCTGCGCTTCGAGGCGCGTGGCGACCAGACGCGCGTGACGCTGTCGCACACCGGCTGGGGCGACGCGGACGGCGTGGACGGCAAGCAGTGGGACGCCGCCTATCGCTACTTCGACAAGGCCTGGGACACGGTCCTCGGCAACCTGCGAAAGCGCTATGAACCGGGCGGCAAGCCGACCGACTGGACCGAATGGAACGAGCAGATGAAGAAGCTCCAATGACCGGGGCGTCCGTGCAGTGAGGATCCTCGTCACCGGAAGCGCGGGACATCTCGGCGAAGCGTTGATGCGCGCGTTGCGCCACACGGACCACGACACGATCGGCGTCGACGTGCTGCCGTCGCCGTTCACCGACGCGGTCGGCTCGATCGTCGAGCGACCGTTCGTCGCGACGACGATGCGCGGCGTCGATGCCGTGCTCCACGCGGCGACGCTGCACAAGCCGCACGTCGAGACGCATCCGCGGCAGGCCTTCGTCGACGTCAACGTCACCGGCACGCTGAACCTGCTCGAGGAGGCGGTGGCCGCGGGCGTCGGGTCGTTCGTCTTCACGAGCACCACGAGTGCGTTCGGCGATGCGTTGACACCCGCCGCGGACGCGCCCGCGACCTGGATCACCGAGGACGTCGTGCCGATGCCGAAGAACATCTACGGCGTGACGAAGCTCGCGGCCGAGAACCTGTGCGAGTTGATTCACCGGCTCCATGACCTGCCCTGCGTCGTGCTGCGCACGTCCCGCTTCTTCCCCGAGGACGACGATCTGCCCGAACGCCGCGACGCCCACGCCGACGCGAACCTGAAGGTCAACGAACTGCTGTACCGCCGGGCCGACATCGCCGATGTCGTCGACGCGCATCTGCTCGCGATCGACAAGGGACCGACGATCGGCTTCGGCCGCTACATCGTCAGCGCGACGTCACCGTTCACCGCAGACGATCTGGCGGCGTTGCGGACCGATCCGGCCGGCGTCGTCGCGCGGCGCGTGCCGGGCTACGCGGAGCAGTACGACCGGCTCGGCTGGACGATGCTCGACGGCATCGACCGCGTCTATGTCAACGAACGCGCGCGCCGCGACCTCGGCTGGCAACCGCGTCACGACTTCGCGACGTCGATCGACCGCCTCAGGCGCGGCGAGGACTTCCGCAGTCCGCTCACGCTGGCGATCGGCGCGAAGGGGTACCACCGGGCACGTTGACCGAGGTCAGCGGGCCGCGGCGGCGATCACGCGCGACACCGCGGCGTTCAGCTTCCGCGCGTAGGGCACGTGCAGGAACTCGTTCGGGCCGTGCGCGTTGGAATGCGGGCCGAGCACGCCGCAAACCATGAACTGCGCCTTCGGGAAGCCGGTCTCGAGCAGGCTCATCAGCGGGATGGTCCCGCCCTGGCCGAGGAAGCCGCACGGGGCGCCGAACGCCGCGTTCGACGCGTCGTCGAGTGCGTCGGCGAGCCACGACGCGAGGTCGGGCGCGTTCCAGCCGGTCGCGATGCCGCGGTCGGGTCGGAACGCGACCTTCGCCCGGTACGGCGCGTCGACCTCGAGGACGCTCTTCAATTCGGCGAGCGCGGTCGGCCCGTCGACCAGCGGCGGCAGGCGGAGCGAGATCTTGAAGGCCGTGCGCGGGCGCAGCACGTTGCCGGCATCGGCGAGCGGCGGCAGGCCCTCGGCGCCGGTCACCGACAGCGTCGGCTCCCAGGTCCGGTTGAGCAGCGCCCGGATCGGGTCCTTGGTGGTCGGCTGCACCGTCTCGCCGTGGTCGCCGCACGACCACGGGAAGCGCTTCCAGACCAGGTCGCCGAGGATCTGCGCGGTCTTCCGGGCCTGGTCGAGGCGTTCGGCCGGCACGTCGCAATGGAAGCTCCGCGGCAGAAGACGGCCGTCGTTCGAGTCCTCGATGCGGTCGAACAGCTGCCGCATGATGCGGAACGACGACGGCACGACGCCGCTCGCGTCGCCCGAGTGCACGCCTTCGTCGAGCACCTGGACCTCGAGCACGCCGGTGACGTTGCCGCGCAGCGATGTCGTCAGCCAGAGCTGGTCGTAGTTGCCGCAGCCCGAGTCGAGGCAGACGACCAGCGAGACGTCGCCGAGCCGGTCCTTCAACGCGTCGATGTACGGCAGCAGGTCGTAGCTGCCCGACTCCTCGCAGGTCTCGATCAGCCCGACGCAACGCGGATGCGCGATGCCCTGGCGCTTCAGCCCCTGGATCGCGGTGATCGCCGCGTACACCGCGTAGCCGTCGTCCGCACCGCCGCGACCGTAGAGCTTGCCGTCCTCGTACTTCGGGATCCACGGGCCGAGGTCCGCGCGCCATCCGGTGAACTCGGGCTGCTTGTCGAGGTGACCGTAGAGCAGGACGGTGCGGCCGGTGCGGTCCTTCTCCGGATCGGGCTCGTGCCGCGTCCCGTCGGTGGCGGGGATCTCGAAGAACAGCACCGGCGTGCGGCCGGGCAGCCGCACGATCTCGAGCGTCAGGCCCTCGACGTTCTGCGCCTCGACCCAGCGCGCCGCATCGGTGATCACGCGCTCGATGTACCCGTGCGCGATCCAGTCCCTGTCGAACGCCGGGCTCTTCGCGGGAATGGCGATGTAGTCGGCGAGACGGTCGACGATGACGTCGTCCCATTGTCGGTCGATGAAGCCCTGCAGCGCACCGGCGTCGATGGCGTCCTGCGAGATGGCGGTGCCCGGGATGCGCGCGTTCATGCGGTGCTCCTCGAAATGCGAACGGCGACCGTAGCGCATGCGCTCATCGCGTGCAACCGCGCTGCGATACTCGCGTCGACCCTCCCGAAAGGACCGCATGACGCATCGACGACGCTGCCGCGCGCGAGCTAGCGCCGTTGCGGGAAGCGGACGTTCACGCGGCCGCACGACCCGTCGAGCATCGGGGAGACGCTTCCGGCCCGTGTCGGCATCGGCGATGACGCCCTCTCAGCCGCGCGGGTGATGCTTCGCGTGCAAGGCCTTCAGCCGCTCGCGCGCGACATGCGTGTAGATCTGCGTCGTCGAGATGTCGGCGTGGCCGAGCAGCAGTTGCACGACGCGCAGATCGGCGCCATGGTTCAACAGATGTGTCGCGA
This sequence comes from uncultured Burkholderiaceae bacterium, assembly GCA_964242935.1. Taxonomy (GTDB): domain Bacteria; phylum Pseudomonadota; class Gammaproteobacteria; order Burkholderiales; family Burkholderiaceae_D; genus CAHJXF01. The sequence goes on from CAXTDA010000143.1 coordinate 5,957, forward strand.
ACGCGTGACGTAACGTATGGGGAGACAGCGGCGCCGCGATGGCCGCCTCGGCCGCGTACCGCTTGACGAGCTTCCAGAACATCTGGCGCGTCATCCCGCCGTCGCCGGTCGACTCGCGGCGCGCGGTGACGAACAACGCATCGAGCGCGCGACCGCCGGCGAGCAGCGGGCGCGCGTCGCGGAGGTACGCGACGATCGCCTCGCGCGCCGCGTCGCCCATCGGCACCATGCGCTCCTTGTCCCCCTTCCCGACGACGCGGACCACGCCCTGGTCGAGGTCGACCATCACGGTGCGGAGTCCCACCAGCTCGGAGACGCGGAGGCCGCTCGCGTACATCAGTTCGAGCATCGCGGTGTCGCGAAGGCCGAGCGGCGTCGTCGAGTCCGGGGCGCCGATCAGGCGCTCCACGTCGATCTCGGACAGCGTCTTCGGAAAGCGCGGCGGTCGCTTCGCGGTGCGCATGCGCCGGGTCGGGTCGATGCGTTCCGGATGGTTGCGAGTCAGATGACGGTAGTAGCGGCGCAGCACCGCGAGCCGGCGGTTCGCCGTGCTCGCGCGGGTGGTCGGATGGCGTTCGCTGACGTACGCCGTGAGGTCGCTCTCGTCGGCCGCGTCGAGCGTCGACGCACGCGTCGCGAGCCAGCGCGCGAACAGCACGAGGTCGCGGCGATACGCGTCGAGCGTGTTCTTCGCGAGCCCGTCTTCCAGCCACACGGCGTCGCAGAACGCGTCGATCGCGGCAAGGCTGGTCTTCAGACCCCCGTCGAGGGGCGGCGATGCGGCGCGGCGGCTGACCATCGCGGCATTCTGCCGGACGGCATCCGCCGGGAGGCGCTCGGGTATCATCCGCCGCTCTTCGAACCCGGCCGCGGACTGCCTCCTCTGCCATGGCCAAAGCCTTTCGTTCCAGTCGCCGGGGCATGCTGCCGTGGCTGCTCCTCATCGTCGCCGTGATCGTCGTCGACCAGCTGTCGAAGGTCGCGATCGGGCACCTGTTCGCGTACGGCGAGCGGAAGCCGGTCGTCGCCGGCTTCTTCGACCTGACGCTGGCCTTCAACAAGGGCGCGGCGTTCAACTTCCTGTCGAACGCGAGCGGCTGGCAGCGGTGGTTCTTCACCGGCATCGGCATCGCGGCCGCGCTGTTCATCGTCTTCATGCTTTCGCGTCATGCGTCGCAGAAGCTGTTCAGCGCGGCGCTGGCGCTGATCGCGGGCGGCGCGCTCGGCAACGTCGTCGATCGGCTGATCCACGGACACGTCGTCGACTTCCTGCTGTTCTACCACCGCGACTGGAGCTTCCCCGCGTTCAACGTCGCCGACAGCGCGATCACGGTCGGCGCGGTGCTGCTCGTGCTCGACGAGCTGCTGCGGGTCCGGCGCGCCCGCTGATCGCGTAGCATCGCGCGCTCCATGTGGTGCAGGGGACTTCCGACCCGATGAACGACCTCGAAGGCAGGCATCTGGTCCTCGGCCTCTCCGGCGGCATCGCGGCCTACAAGACCGCCGAGCTCGCGCGCCGCCTGCTCGACCACGGCGCGACCGTGCAGGTGGTGATGACGGAGGCCGCGACCCGGTTCATCACGCCGGTGACGATGCAGGCGCTGACCGGCCGGCCGGTGTTCACCGACCAGTGGGACGCGCGGCAGCCGAACAACATGCCGCACATCGACCTGTCGCGCGACGCCGATGCGATCGCGGTCGTGCCGGCGTCGACCGACTTCATCGCACGGCTCGCGAACGGACTCTGCGACGACCTGCTGACGACGATGTGCATCGCGCGCGCGTGCCCGCTGCTCGTTGCCCCCGCGATGAATCTGCAGATGTGGTCGCACCCGGCGACGCAGCGGAACGTCGCGCAGCTCGTCGACGACGGCGTCGTCGTGCTCGGGCCCGCGTCCGGCGACCAGGCCTGCGGCGAGGTCGGCAGCGGCCGCATGCTCGAGCCGCACGAACTGCTCGACGACCTGATCGCGTTCTTCCGGCCGAAGGTGCTCGCCGGACGCCGCGTGCTGATCACCGCGGGGCCGACCCGCGAGCCCACCGATCCGGTCCGCCCGATCACCAACCACTCGTCGGGGAAGAGGGGCTCCGCGAGCGCGCGCGCCGCGCACGAGGCGGGCGCCGCGGTGACGCTGGTGTCGGGGCCGACCGCGCTCGACACGCCGCGCGGCGTGTCGCGCATCGATGTCGACACCGCGCGCCAGATGTACGACGTCGTGTTGCGCGAGGCGCCCGTCGCCGACTGCTTCGTCGCGGTCGCTGCGGTGGCCGACTGGCACGTGCTGAACGTCGCGGAGCAGAAGATCAAGAAGACGTCGATCGCGAGCGATGGCTCGCACGACGGGTCGGGCCTGGCACTGCGCTTCTCGCAGAATCCCGACATCCTGTCGGCGGTGGCGGCCCTGCCCGACGCGCCCTACTGCGTCGGCTTCGCGGCCGAGACCGAGGACCTCCAGGCGAACGCCGAGGCGAAGCGGGTGCGAAAGAAGGTGCAGATGATGGTCGGCAACCACGCGACCACCGCGTTCGGTCGCGACGACAACGCGTTGACGATCCACGAGGCGAGCGGCCCGACGACGCTCGAACGCGCCGACAAGCTGGTGCTCGCGCGCCGGCTGATCGCGACGATCGCCGAACGCCTCGGCGCGCGACGCACGGAGGAGACGTCATGATCGCGTTCGACAACGGGCCGGCCGACGGCGATTACGTGCGCTACATCGACGACCTGATGAAGCGCGCGGCCGTGGCGGCGTCGGCCGGCGTGCTCGCCGTGCTGCCGCCACCCACGGACCGACCGCCGATC